>JBDNBC010000100.1:0-5098 GCA_039768115.1 Oceanococcaceae bacterium | reverse complement strand
GATCGGGCATTACCGCAAAGGCGGCGCCCAGGTGCGCGGTGATCAGGTTGGGGCACTGGTAGTACAGCGCATAGCGCCGCCGGCACTCGCCTACCGAGCGCCAGGCACGGTTGTCCAGGTCGTCATAAGGCTGGCGCTGCGGCTCGCCATCCGGGCCGGGATACAGCCGGCTGGCGGTGTGGTTGCCGCTGACCTCGTAGACATGATCACCGGCGTGGGTGATCAGGTCGATGTCGCCACGCTCGCCGATGCGCGCATAGCCGTTGAAGAAGTCCTGCCACCAGGACGTACAGGACACATGCCCTACGGTCAGCTCGGTAATGCCCTGGCCCACAGCCGGTGCGGTGCGCGTGCGGCCAATGGGCGAGCGAAAGCCCAGCGCACTGAAGGCGTACCAGTAGGTCGTGCCGGGCTGAAGGCCAGCGGCGTCCACCTTGACCGTGAAATCCCGCGCGGCATCGGTGCGCACCACACCGCCATTGACGACCTGCCGCAACTCCGGGTCGGTGGCGATGACCCAGCCCACATCGACCTCGGCCAGGCCCTGCGGGTCAGGCACCAGCTGCGTATCCCAGCCACGGGGGTCGGGGATGGTGATGCGCGTCCACAGGATGACGCGATCCGCCAGCGGGTCGCCCGAGGCCACCGCGTGGCCAAAGGGCAGCAGCTCTGGTGCGGCCGGGTAGTGCCACAGGCCGCCCGGGTTGTCGCGCGAAAAGCGGGCGCGCGTGGCGGATGCGAGGGCGGTACCACTGAGGGTGCTCATCGCACTCAGGGCGGATCCCAGGGTGACGGTGCCGAGAAAATCGCGGCGGTTCAGGGGCGGGGCCATGGAGTGAATCGGTTTCCAGCAACTTGCGAGCTTAGCGCCGTTGCGTGACTGATGGATGACGTCGATGTCGCTCGCCCAAGGCACGCCCGGTGTCACATGGCAGACTGCGTTTCTCTCCGATACCGACGAGCAACTGATGGTGACCTGGACGCGCCTGAATTGGCAGGATCCCTTTTTGCTGGATGAACAGCTCAGTGCTGAGCAGCGACGTGTGCGCGATGCCACCCGGGATTACGCGCGGCGCCAGCTGCTGCCCCGGGTCCGCGACGCCTACCGCGCCGAATACACCGACCGGGCCATCTTTCAGGAAATGGGCGAGCTGGGGCTGCTGGGGGCGACCATCACGGGTTACGGCTGTGCCGGCGTTGATTACCTCAGCTACGGGCTGATGGCGCACGAAGTGGAAGCCGTCGATTCCGGCTACCGCTCGCTGATGAGTGTGCAGTCCTCGCTGGCGATGTACCCGATCGCGGCCTATGGCTCGGCGGAGCAGAAGGCGCACTATCTGCCGCCGATGGCGCGCGGCGAGTGGGTGGGGTGCTTCGGCCTGACCGAACCCGGCCATGGCTCGGACCCGGGCGGCATGCGCACGCGAGCGCGCCGCGTGGATGGCGGGTTTGAACTCACCGGCCGCAAGACCTGGATCACCAACAGCCCGATCGCGGATGTCTTCGTGGTCTGGGCCAAGCTCGACGACGATGACACACCATCCGCCGCGGGCACGATTCGCGGCTTTGTGCTCGATAAGGGCATGCGCGGGCTGAGCGCTACGGTCATCGCCGGCAAGCTGGCGTTGCGCGCATCGATAACGGGCGACATCGTGATGGATCGCGTATTCGTGCCCGACACCCAGATCCTGCCCGAGGTGTCGGGCCTGAAGGGGCCGTTCGGCTGCCTGAACAATGCGCGTTATGGCATCGCCTGGGGCGCGCTGGGCGCGGCCACCACCTGCTGGCACACGGCCCGCGACTACACCCTCGAGCGGCAGCAGTTTGGCCGGCCGCTGGCCGCCAATCAGCTCGTGCAGAAAAAACTCGCCGACATGCAAACCGACATCGCCATCGGCCTGCAGGCCTGCGTGCGTGCCGGGCAGATGATGGATGGCGAGGGCATAGCGCCGGACCTGATTTCGCTAATCAAACGCAATTCCTGCGGCAAGGCACTGGAGATTGCGCGGACGGCACGGGACATGCTCGGCGCGAACGGCATCGCCGACGATTACCCGGTGATGCGCCATCTGTGCAATCTCGAGGTGGTCAACACCTACGAGGGGACGCATGACATCCACGCCCTGATTCTGGGGCGCGCGCAGACCGGCATCGCCGCGTTCTAGCGCGCGTCAGCGCCTCCGAACACGCGCTCCAGCAGTTCCGTGCCGCGGGCGGCGGGGTTGTCGCGAATCTTTTGCTCTTCCATGGCCAGGGTGGAAAACAGGCCGTCCAGCGCTTTGTTGGTCACGAAGCCATCGAGATCCTGCGCACCGGGCCCGGCGAGCATCGACAGCATCGGGCCGGCCTGTTGGGCCAGCGCCTTGTAGCTTTGGGTCACGCCGGCCTGGCCGGTGGCCTGTTCGACCAGCGGGCGAAAGCGGGCGGCCAGCGTGTCGCGCGTGGTGCGTTCGAAGTGGCGGGTGGCAGCATCCGGTTCGCCGTTCAGGATGCGCATCGCATCCTCGATCGTCAGCGCCTCGACGGCCTGCGCAAAGATCTCCGCAGCCTCGGGCACGGCCGCCTCCGCGGCGCGGTTGATGCGCAGGGAAAAATCATCGACAGCCGCGCCCATGCCGAAGCGCCGCAGCTGGCCTTCGACGCGCTGGAGTCCGCTGGGCAGCGGGATACGCACATCGCTGTTGGCGAGGAAGCCATCATCCGTGCCCAGCGCCAGGACCGCGTTGCGCGTGCCTTGGGCGAGCGCTTCGCGCAGGCCGGCCACGACTTCGCTGTTGTCCAGCGTGCCGGCCAGATCCGGGTTGTTGTTGAGAGCCCGTTGGGCATCCTGGAAAAACCGTCCCCAGTCGGGCTGGGCCGTTGCCGTGGTAGCGGCCACCGTGGTCAGGAGCGCGATGGCGCGCAGGATAGAGGTCATCGGGAATCGGGTGTCCTTGGGGTTGTGCGCGGGTCAGCCGAGCTCGGGCCGGTCGCGAAAATGTTCGAGTGCCTCGGGATTGGCCAGGGCATCGGTGTTCGTTACCGGCTCCCCGTGCACCACCTTGCGCACGGCCAGCTCGACGATCTTGCCGCTGATGGTACGCGGGATGGCCGGTACGGCCAGCACCTTGGCCGGCACATGACGCGGTGTGGTGTTCTCGCGAATGGCGCCCTTGATGCGGGCGATCAGGGCGTCGTCGAGCGTCATGCCCGCGCGCAGCACGACAAACAACACCACCCGTACATCGTCCTGCCAGTGCTGGCCGATCACCAGGCTTTCCAGAATTTCCGGCAGTTTCTCTACCTGGCGGTAGATCTCGGCTGTGCCGATGCGCACACCGCCGGGGTTAAGCACCGCATCGCTGCGGCCGTGGATGATGACGCCGTCGTGCGCGGTCAGCTCGCCGTAATCGCCGTGCGCCCAGACGCCGGGAAATTGCGCAAAGTACGCATCATGAAACTTCTCGCCATCCGGATCGTTCCAGAAGCCCACCGGGCACGAAGGGAAGGGCGCGGTACAGACCAGCTCACCCTTGCCATGCGGCACGGGTTGACCGTCGTCATCCCAGAAAGCTACTGCCATGCCCAGCCCCCGACACGCGATTTCGCCGCGATAGACCGGCAGTAATGGATTGCCGAGCACGAAGCAGGAAATGATGTCAGTTCCCCCACTAATCGAGGCCAGGCAGACATCGGCCTTGATGTCGCGATAGACGTAATCGAAGCTCTCATGGCTGAGGGGTGAGCCGGTGGAGAGCACGGTGCGCAGCGACGTCAGTGCGTGGGTGTCGCGCGGCACGATGCCGGTTTTCTCCAGCGCGCTGAGGTACTTGGCACTGGTGCCGAAGACCTGAATGCCCTCGGCATCGATGGCATCGAGCAACCGGCGGCCGTTGTCGGCAAAGGGGGACCCGTCATAGAGGATCAGCGTGGCCTCACTGGCCAGTGCGGCCACCAGCCAGTTCCACATCATCCAGCCGCAGGTAGTGAAGTAGAACACCCGATCGCCGGGCCGGATGCCGGTGTGCAGCCGATGCTCCTTCATCTGCTGCAGCAGCGTCCCGCCGGCGCCGTGAACGATGCATTTGGGCACCCCGGTGGTCCCCGAGGAATACATGATGTAGAGCGGATGGTCGAAGGGCAACGGGGTGAAGGTCAGTGGTTCCGGTGCCACATCAGTGACGAAATCCGCCCAGGTGCGCGCCCGCGGGATGTCATGCAGTTGCGGGGCGAGGGTGTCGTTGTCGTGCAGGAAGGGCACGACCACCACAGCCGTCACGCTGGGCAATGCCGCCGCGATCTCCCGCAAGCGCGGCAGGCTGTGGCAGCGCTTGCCATTGTAGACATAGCCATCGGCCCCGAACAGAACCTTCGGGGCGATCTGCCCGAAGCGATCGAGCACGCCATTCAGGCCGAAGTCGGGCGAGCAGGATGACCACACCGCGCCAAGACTCGTCGTAGCAAGCATGGCAATCACCGTCGCGGTGATATTGGGCAGAAATCCCGCCACGCGATCTCCCACGCCGACGCCGGCCGCGCGCAAAGCGCTGGCCAGGGCTTCGACTTCGACGTATAGCTGCGCGTGGCTGAGTTCGCTGCGCTCGCCATGCTCGGTCAGGCTGATGACGGCTGGGGAATCGTCGCGACGGCGCAGCAGGTTTTCCGCAAAATTCAACCGCGCATCGGGAAACCAGCGGGTGTCCTGAAAGGCCGCGCCGCGCTGCAATACGGTTGACGGTGCCGCCGAGTGGCGGATCTCACAGAAGTCCCAGACGGCCTTCCAGAAGCGCTCGGGGTCGTCGATCGAATGCGCATACAGCTGCTGGTAATTGCGGGCCGGATCGTCATCCCAGAAGCCGTACTGCCGCATGAAGGTCGTCAGCGGTTCGGCTTCGATGCGCTCGGGGCTGGGTGTCCAGAGAGGGGGAGATTGGGGTGACAGAGGCATGTGTTTTCCACAGGTGGTCACAGATTTACACAGAGAAATTCATGATGAGATGCTTGGATTCCCCACAGATCTCCGCTGTCCCATATCCCACAAAAAAATCTGTGCAAATCTGTGACCATCTGTGGAAAGAATCCACCGGTTCCAAGGGTCCACCGCCGAATTACCGATGGT
>JBDNBC010000099.1:0-5331 GCA_039768115.1 Oceanococcaceae bacterium | reverse complement strand
GGTCGACGATTTACTCGGCGAAATCCGCTTGCGGTCAGACCGCAACGAGCGCGTACTGGTCACCACCCTGACCAAGCGCATGAGCGAGCAGCTCACGGATTACCTGGCCGAGAACGGTGTGAAGGTACGCTACCTGCACTCCGACATTGACACCGTCGAGCGCGCCGAAATCATCCGCGACCTGCGCCTGGGCACCTTCGACGTGGTGGTCGGCATCAACCTGCTGCGCGAGGGTCTGGACATTCCCGAGGTGTCACTGGTGGCGATCCTGGACGCTGACAAGGAAGGCTTTTTACGCTCCGACCGCTCATTGATCCAGACCATCGGTCGGGCCGCGCGCCACCTTCACGGCAAGGCCATCCTCTATGGCGACAAGATCACTGGCAGCATGCGTCGCGCACTGGACGAAACCGAACGCCGCCGTGACAAGCAGCTCGCGTTCAATGAGGAGCATGGCATCACTCCCATAGGCATCCAGAAGGCCATCCAGGACGTGATGCACGCCGGTTACGAAGATATCGAGGGCGAGTTGGCCGTCGCCGAAGAGGCCGCCAAGTACCAGACGATGCAGCCCGCGCAACTGGCCCGCCTGCTGAAAAAGCTGGAGAAGGAGATGCTCGACGCCGCGCAGAATCTCGAATTCGAGACCGCTGCCGCCAAACGCGACGACATTCACCGCATTCGCGAGCTGAGTCTGCATCGCAAGTAAGGAGCGGCCACGCGCGACAGACGGGGCCAGTTCAACGCCCGAATCGCAACCAGTCCAATACGTCGAAAATGCGCGCCAGGAAAGGCTCGGCGGGCGCCCATGAGCGCGCATTCGCGCCCTCCATTTCCCGCGCCATATGCCGAATCAAGCGCCGCATGCGCCGCTGCTGCCAGCCGCAGTGGTACTGAAGGGGATCGAGCCAGCGGCCCGCCAGCGCCGCGGTGACCGCGATGCCAAGTAACGCGATGGCAATACTCGCGCTGGAAAGCAGCAGCGGCGCGCGCGGCTCGAACCAGCCAAACCACCAGTGACCCAGCGTTTCGCCCGCCCAGAACTGCTGAATGCGCACTTCACGATGCACGGATTGCGCCATCTCGAACCCCCAGCCCAGACCGCCCGGCGTGAGTGAATGAAACAGCCAGACGCCACTACCCAGCACGACCAGGTTGGCGGTGATCTCACCCAGGGCATTACGCGCGGCGAAGTAGCGACGCAGGTTGTCATCTACCACCGCATGCGCGTCCGGCCAGTCCGGCAGCGGGGACAGCAGGTCATTCATGATGCGCGCCCGCAAGCGTTGCTGATGGCGGGTTTCCCAGCCGCTGGGGCAACGCCGCAGCAGTGCAGCCAGCCGCGTCAGGCGCAGTGGCTTCAGGATCAGCGCCAACACCTGTGTGCCTAGCCACACGGGCGCGAAAAACACATTCACCGCCGCCCGGAGCAAGTCCACTCCGAGCGTTCCGCGGCTCAGCTCACGCGCACCGGGGCGGGAGAATACGGCCGCGCAAAACGCCGGGACGCGCGCTTCACAGCACCGTGCCCATTCCGCGCGAACATCCTCACGATGCACCAAGGGCGTATCCGTCAGCATGGGTTCGGGCTCAGTCGCTGGCTTTGTCGGCATCCGGGGATTATCACGTCAGGCGATGACGCTACGATGTGCCCCGTGCAAGAGTCTGGGGCGGATTGGAAACTACCGGGCATCGTCCCGTGTCTGCTCTTTACCAATCCCAGGCTTATCCCTCGCATGAATACCAAAGGACTACTCGACCAGCTGTTGGCTTCTGGCCAGGCGATGATCTCGCAGAACACGCCGCCCGGACAGCGCGAAGGCGTACCTTCCACCGGTGGTGGACTTGGCGGCATGCTCAGCTCTGACCTAACGCGTGGCGCACTAGCCGGGGGTGCTCTGGGCTTGCTTCTGGGCAACAAAAAGGTCAGAAAGATGGGGGGAAGCGCGGTGAAGTACGGGGGCGCTGCGGCGTTAGGCGCGCTGGCGTTTCGCGCTTACAGTGACTGGCAGCAGCAGAACCAGGGCGCCGCGGCCCATTCCGCGCCCGTGGCGATGACAACCTCACCGCGCACTACCGACCGCTTGCCCGCACCCGAGCAGGAAGTCCACTCCCAAGCCATGCTGCGAGCATTGATCGCGGCGGCCAAAGCGGACGGACATATCGACGATCGTGAGCGGGGGCTGATTCAGTCGGCGCTGGCGCGCGTTGCAAGCGATGCCGAAACCAGCGCATGGCTCGACGCCGAACTCACCAAGCCTCTGGACCCCGCCGAGGTGGCCACCGCCGCCACATCACCGGAGATCGCAGCGGAGATGTACTTGTCCAGCCTGATCGCGATTGATCAGCAGAATTTCATGGAACGCAGCTATCTTGATGAACTGGCCCGGCAACTTGGGCTCGAGGCCGGTTTCAAGGCCCATCTGGAACGGCAGGCAACTGCGGGTTGACACCGTTGAAATGGTAGTCGCGAGTGGACTCGAACCACCGACCCCCACCATGTCAAGGTGGTGCTCTAACCAACTGAGCTACGCGACTGCAGCAAGCCTGCAAGTGTAACGACAGGAAACCGGCTACGCAATACAGGTTGAACTGGCGGCGCGTTGCAGGTTCATATCTTGCTACGTATTCTCATCGAACCTTGTGATGGCACTCCTCTTTTCCCCCGTGCACACCGCCGCAGTCGCAGCAACGGTGCTGGCGGCGCTGTCCACCTCGGCCTGCGGACGCGCTCCCGCGCTGCCAGACCGCAACGCACCGATCGAAGCGCGACAGGAAGCCACTCTGCCCTTCACGGTTGACGTCGTGACCGACGGCTTGCGCAACCCCTGGGCCGTAGCGTTCTTCGAGAACGGCAGCGCGTTGATCACCGAGCGCGGTGGCGCACTTTGGCACTGGAACGCCGCAACCGGCGACCGCACGCCGGTTCAGGGCGTGCCCGAGGTCGAAGCCCAGCGGCAAGGCGGGCTGCTCGATGTCGCCCTGGACCCGGACTTTGCGGATACCGGCTTGGTGTACCTGAGCTGGTCCGCGCCCGGTGACGCGGGCAGTGGCACGGCCGTTGGCCGCGGACGCCTGGAAGGAAACAACCGGCTGCGTGACTTCACCACGCTGTTTTCGCTGCCGCGCAAAACCGGCAAGGGTGTGCACTTTGGTAGCCGCTTCGCGTTTGATGATGAGGGCGATCTGTATTTCAGCATTGGCGACCGTGGCGACAGGGATCGCTCTCAAGCGCTCGATGACCCGGCCGGTTCCATTCTGCGCATTCACCGCGACGGCCGTATTCCGGATGACAATCCCTTCCGTAGCAACCCGCAGGCGCACCCCGCGCTGTTCAGCATGGGCCACCGCAACCCCCAGGGCCTGGCCTGGGATGCCACGCGCGGTGAGCTGATTGCGCATGAGCACGGCCCGCAAGGCGGCGACGAGGTCAATACGGTGTATGCCGGGCGCAACTACGGGTGGCCTCGGGTGACCTATGGCGTGGAATATGTGAGCGGGCTGAGCATTGGCGAAGGCCAGAGCGGGCCCGGCTTCGAAGATCCGCAGCATGTCTGGATTCCGTCCATTGCGCCCTCAGGTCTGGCGATCTATGCCGGTGAATCCTTCGCGGACTGGCAAGGCGATTTGCTGGTGGGCGCCCTGCGCGCGCAACTCCTGGTTCGGCTGGAGCGCAACGAAGGCCAGATCGTGGCCGAGCACCGCTATGACCTGAGCGAATATGGGCGGATTCGCGACGTGCGCGTGGGGCCGGACGGTGATGTTTACCTGCTCACCGACAGCAACGAGGGCCGGCTGCTCCGCCTGCGCCCTCGGGAGCATCTGGCCAGAGCCCGGAGTTGAGAGGACTCAGCCCGTCAATTGCTCGCGCAGGAAGCCGAGCGTTCGATCTAGCGCCTGCCGGGTTGGCTCGCCCTCGGCATCAATCAGGTGCGTCGTGAGGACACTGTGGGCCGGCGTCCCCGTGCCTGGGCGCGCATGGCAGGCGTCAATCTCAATGGTTTCGACAGCATCACCAAACTCCTTGCGCAGGCGCTCAAAACGTTCGCCACGACAGAGCAAATCCTGACGGAAGCGCAACGCCAGAATCCGCGCCCCCTGGCCATCGATTTTTTCGTGCGCGGCCTCGATTTCAGCGGGGGAGGCGTGCAGCGCCCGGGTGTGCAGTGGCCCGACCGGCAGTGAGGGCTGGGACAGTACCGGCGCAATCACCGGCGCATCGAGCATCATCGCGAGGCCAAAGTTTCCCGTCAGGCACATGCCGACCACCCCAACGCCCGGCCCACCGCACTCGGCATGCGCTTCCCGCGCGAGCGCGCGCAGGTTGTCGACGATCGGGCTGGAGCGATGCGCCGCAAGCACACGAAATTCCTGGCTAATGCAGATCTTCCCCAGTGTTTTCGCGGCGTAGGGAATCGACAGCGGTCGGCCCGGCTCGCCGAACAACTGCGGCATATACACCCGGAAGCCGGCCTCGGCCACGCGCGAGGCGAAGGCGGCTACCTGCGGCGTGATGCCGGGCACTTCGGACAGAACCAATACCGCCGGCCCGGAATCGCCCCGCCGAAACACGGCGAAATGCTCGCCGAGAAGATCGTAGTACTGCGTCTTGAAGCCAGGAAGTGCGGAATCCATGGGTCTCGTCCGGAGGTGATCGCTGGCGCATGCTACCGCAGGCCGACACCTTCCCGTCCTCCACTCAGCGTTGGCGCGCTGACGCGGCCCCTGGCCATGACGCAGCCTGCATGGAACAACGGCCCTGGGTATCAGTCCCATGACAAAGTTCCTCTCGAAATCTAGTCATGCGCGCACTTACTCTCCTCACACCTTTGATTCTTGGTGCCTGCGCCGTATCACCCACGGCCTATCAACCGCAATCAGCGGATTCCCCCTTTGGCTACTCCGACCAAGCGCTGGAGCGCGACCGGGTTCGTGTGGTGTTTCGCGGCAATCATGTGACGCCGCGCGAAGCGGTTGAAAACGCCCTGCTCTTTCGGGCGGCCGAAACAACTCTGGAGCGCGGGTATCGATTTTTCGTGCCCACCCAGCAGGATGTTGAGGATGAAAGTCGGGACCGCCCAGGGTTCACCGCCATAAGTACGGGGTTCGGCTTTTCACCCTTCGGCTCGCGCTTCGTCATTGTCGAGTCGTTCCCGCAAAGTGATCGTGAGAGCTACCGCGCTTCTGCGGTATTCAAATTGCTCGAAAACACACCGGAGGGCGTGGCTCTGGATGTGTTCAATGCCGAAGATGTCATCGAGCAATTGGGCCCGTCCATCACCCGACCGCAAGACACGACCAGCGGCAACGGCTGAATATCACGTGGTTGTC
>JBDNBC010000098.1:0-11901 GCA_039768115.1 Oceanococcaceae bacterium | reverse complement strand
GGGTCGAACGGGTGGCACTGGCAACAATGAGATCAGCGCATTCGCGGTACAGCGGGTCACGGGCGGACAGCAAATCCTGCAGGCGACGGCGCGGGTCGTCTGTGCGCAACAAAGGGCGATGCTGGCTGTTGCGCGTCCGCTTGAACTGCTGATCGACACTGGCGAGCAGATAAATCACATACGGGCCGCTGCGCAGCAGCTGTCGGTTTTCGGCGCGGCTCACAACGCCGCCGCCAGTGGCGATCACCGCATTTTCGCGGGTGACGAGGTCGCGCAGCAGCTCCGTTTCGCGTGCGCGGAAGCCGTCTTCACCTTCCTTTTCGAAGATGAACGGGATATCGACTCCGCAGCGGTGCTCAAGCTCGTGGTCCGCGTCGACGAATTCAACATCGAGCGCGCGCGCGAGCGCCTTGCCCACGGTGGTCTTGCCGGAGCCCATGGGGCCGATCAGGATGACGCTGCGCATAACGCGCACAGGCTATCAATTTTCCGCTGCTGCGACTTTGCGCTGTCCTAAAATCAGTCGATGCCCGCCCGGTGGAATTGACGCACTGCGCAAAAAGCCGATATATTTGACGGGATTTGGTTAGGAGTGACGCGCTCGTGCAGGGCCTCGACAGCACCGCTCGCGCCGTCCTTTTGTGGCAACTGGCTCTGGCCGGGATTGTTGCAAGTCTTTGGCTGCCTTTCGGGTTGCCAAAGGCGCTGGCCGCATTGGCAGGTTCTGCGATTTCGATCGTGCCAACCGCGCTGACTTATGTGCGATCCCGCGCAGCGTTCACTCAGGTGGGCTTGCGCGACCCGCATAAGTTCGTGCAGATGGTTAACCGGGCCCAGGTCGTCAAGTTTGCTCTGACCACGCTCATGCTGGTCCTGGCCATGGCGAACGGGGCTGAACATTTTTTCGCAATCATGGCGGGCTTCACGGCCGGTCTCGCCGCGTACTGGGTCGTCATGGCTCGCGCGGTCGCCACGAGAAACTGACAGGGATTAGGACACAGTATGGCGAGTGAATCAGGGTCCAATGCGGCGACCGATTACGTCGTTCATCACCTCACCAACCTGAAGCTGGATCTGACGACCATGACGTTCGATCCCTATGCAACGGGTTTCTGGGTGTTGCACCTCGACAGCATGGTGTTTTCGGTGTTGCTTGGCGGCCTGTTCCTGTGGTTGTTCCGCACTGTCGCGGTGAGGGTGACAACCGGCGTGCCCAGTGGCGTGCAAAATTTCGTCGAAATGGTGTTTGACTTTGTCGAGTCCAACGTCAAGGAAACATTCCCCGGACACCACCCGCTGGTGGCCCCATTGGCGTTGACCATCTTCGTCTGGGTGTTCCTGATGAACTGCATGGACCTGGTGCCGGTAGATTTGCTGCCGTGGGTGGCCAAAAGCGCAGGCGTCGAATACCTGAAGGTCGTGCCGAGCACGGATGTCAACATCACCTTCGGTCTGTCGATATCTGTTCTGCTCATTGTTCTGTACATGAACGTGCACTCCAAGGGCTGGGTCGGTTTCGGCAAAGAGGCCCTGACGCAACCCTTCGGCGCAAAGCTGGCGCCGTTTAACTTACTGCTGCGCATCGTCGAGGAGTTGGCCAAGCCCATCTCATTGTCGCTGCGGCTGTTCGGCAACCTGTTTGCCGGCGAGCTGATCTTTATCCTGATCGCGCTGCTGTTCACGCAAGGCGCCATCCTGTTCACCACGGGGCTGGCACTGCACTGGCTCTGGGCGGTATTCCACATTCTGGTTGTCACGCTGCAGGCCTTCGTGTTCATGGTGCTGACAATCGTTTATCTCGGCCTGGCGGCCGAACATCACTGATCGACCGCCTGGCGGTTCTCATTTCCTTTCGTTCTAACCTATCTCCTACGGAGCATCACAATGATTGAGGCAATTGCTAGCATTCAGAGTTTCACCGTTCTGGCCGTTGGCCTGATCCTGGCCTTTGGTGCCATCGGTACGGCCATTGGCTTCGGCCTGCTGGGCGGTAAGCTGCTTGACGGTGTCGCTCGCCAGCCCGAGCTTGCCGGCGTGCTGACCGGCCGCATGTTCCTGATCGCGGGTCTGCTTGACGCCGTGACCTTCATCGGCATCGGTATTGGCATGTTCTTCACCTTCGCCAACCCCTTCGTCGCCGCTCTGCAAGCTGCGGCCCAGTAAGACCAGCCTTGAGTTGAGTCTTACCGGTCCGGATCACACAAGCAGGAGCTAACGAATGACCATTAACGTCACCCTCATCGGCCAGATGATCGCGTTTGCGATCTTCGTCTGGTTCACGATGAAGTACGTCTGGCCACCGATCTCCACAGCTATGGCCGAGCGTCAGCAAAAAATTGCTGACGGTCTGGCCGCGGCGGAGAAAGGCGCACGGGCTTTGCAGGACGCGTCATCGCAAGCCGATGTCGAGTTGCGCAAAGCGCGTGAAGAGGCCCGGGAAATCATGGCCAGTGCCAACCGGCAAGCGTCCGGGCTGATTGAAGAAGCCCGGGAGCAGGCCACCAAGGAAGCCCAGCGCGTGCGGGCGGCGGCTGAAGGCGAAGTGGCGCAACAAGTGGCCCAGGCACGGACGGCGCTGCGTGCCGAAGTGGCGGCGCTGGCCGTTGCGGGTGCCGAAAAGATCCTTCGTCGCGAAGTCGATGCCAAGTCCCATGCGGACTTGCTTGATGAACTGGCAGCCAAGGTCTAGGGATGGCAGATTTCCAAACTCTCGCCCGGCCTTATGCACAGGCGGCTTTCCGGCAGGCGCAGGCCGAGTCCTTCGGGTCCTGGTCCGAGGCGCTGGCCCGGTTGGCTGCGGTGATTCAATCGCCGCAGGTTCGGGCCCTGGTCGGGCATCCGGTCGTGGCGCGGGCCGACCTGGTCGACACGCTGGTTAGCATGGCGGCGAGCGATGCGCCCAGCATCCGCAACTTCGTTGCGCTGCTGGCCGAGTACCGTCGGCTGCCCTTGCTCGCGGAAATTGCCGAACAGTTCGAGGGTCTGCGCGCAGCAGCCGAAAGCCGGCTGGACGCAACGGTTGTTGCGGCCATGCCGGTCGATTCCACCCAGAGTGCGGCATTGCAGTCCGCACTGGAATCGCGGCTGCAGCGCAAGGTCACTCTGCGTTTCGAAACCGATCCCGAGCTGATCGGCGGCGTGGTCGTGAAGTCGGGTGACATGGTCATTGATGGGTCCGTCCGCGGCGCCCTGGGCCAGTTGTCACGCCAGCTTTCCTGATCGCTTAACAGATACAAATTTGAGGATTGCATCGATGCAACCGTTAAACCCGGCCGAGATCAGCGAACTGATCAAGGCTCGCATCCAGAACTTCGAATCCCTCACGGAATCCCGCAACACCGGGACCATCGTCAGCCTGGCCGACGGCATCGCCCGCGTTCATGGTCTGTCCGATGCCGTTCTGGGGGAAATGCTTGAATTCCCCGGGGGCGTTTATGGCCTCGCGCTGAACCTCGAGCGTGACTCCGTGGGCGCGGTGATCCTCGGGGATTTCAAAGACCTGACGGAAGGCGACACCGTGAAAACCACGGGGCGCATCCTCGAAGTGCCGGTCGGTCCGGAGCTTCTGGGTCGCGTTGTCGATGCGCTGGGCAACCCCATCGATGGCAAGGGAGACGTGACAGCGACGCTGACCTCGCCGATCGAAAAGGTGGCCCCGGGGGTCATCGAGCGCAAGTCGGTCGACCAGCCCGTGCAAACCGGCTACAAGTCGGTGGATGCGATGGTGCCGGTGGGCCGCGGACAGCGGGAGTTGGTCATTGGTGACCGCCAGACCGGTAAGACCGCGCTGGCCATCGACGCGATCATCAATCAGAAAGATTCCGGCATCAAATGCGTTTACGTCGCGATTGGCCAGAAGGCCAGCTCGGTCGCGAACGTCGTGCGCAAGCTCGAAGAGCACGGCGCCATGGGTCACACCATTGTCGTTGCCGCGACGGCGTCGGAGTCAGCGGCCATGCAGTTCATTGCACCGTACTCCGGCTGCACGATGGGCGAGTACTTCCGCGACCGCGGTGAAGACGCGCTGATCATCTATGACGACCTGTCGAAGCAGGCGGTCGCCTATCGTTCGGTGTCGTTGCTGCTGCGCCGGCCGCCGGGTCGCGAAGCGTATCCGGGTGATGTCTTCTATCTCCACTCGCGTTTGCTGGAACGGGCGGCCCGGGTGAACGAGGAATACGTCGAGAAGTTCACCAACGGCGAAGTGAAGGGCAAAACCGGCTCGCTGACGGCGCTGCCGATCATCGAAACCCAGGCCGGTGACGTGTCGGCCTTCGTGCCCACCAACGTGATTTCCATCACCGACGGTCAGATCTTCCTCGAAACCGACCTGTTCAACGCAGGCATTCGCCCGGCAATGAACGCCGGTGTGTCCGTGTCCCGGGTAGGTGGTGCGGCGCAGACCAAGATCATCAAGAAGCTGGGTGGCGGGATTCGTCTGGCGCTCGCGCAGTACCGTGAGTTGGCGGCCTTCGCCCAGTTTGCTTCCGACCTCGACGAGGCCACCCGGCGTCAGCTGGAGCGCGGCCAACGGGTCACCGAACTGATGAAGCAGGGTCAGTACGCGCCGCTGTCAGTCGGCCATATGGCGGTCTCGCTGTATGCGGCGGAGAAGGGCTATCTCGATGATGTGCCGGTCAACAAGGTGGTGCAATTCGACGAAGACCTGCATCGCTTCCTGGCGAGCGAGCAGTCCGCGCTGATCAGCAAGATCAACGAGAAAGGCGATTACAACGACGATATCGAGAACGGTATCAAGGCGGCTCTGCAGGCCTTCAAGAAGCAGTGGGCGGCGTAGTTTGAGGGGTAACCCGGCAATTCCGCAGACCTTCGACAGGAGCATTTAATGGCAGGCGCCAAAGAGATTCGGACCAAGATCGGCAGCGTCAAGAACACGCAGAAGATCACCAAGGCCATGGAAATGGTCGCGGCGAGCAAAATGCGTCGGGCGCAGGACCGCATGAGCGCGACCCGCCCCTATGCCGAACGTATTCGGCGTACGGTCGGTCACTTGTCCATGGCCAACCCTGAGTATCGTCATCCGTTCATGACCGAGCGCGAAGTTAAGCGCGTCGTGATGATCGTGGTGTCGTCAGATCGGGGGCTGTGTGGCGGTTTGAACGTCAACCTGTTCCGCAAGGTCATTTCCAGTCTGCGCGACTACCAGTCGCGGGGCATTGAGTCTGATCTGGTCGTGATCGGCAACAAGGCGCAAGCGTTCTTCAAGCGCCTGAAGGTCAATCTGGTGGGCTCCGTCGGTAATCTGGGTGACACGCCGCACCTTGATCAGCTGCTCGGCGATATCAAGGTGGCGTTGGACGGCTATCGTGAAGGTCGTTATGACGAGGTGCGCCTGTTTGGCAATCGCTTCGTCAACACCATGACCCAGGATCCCACCGACCAGAAAATGCTGCCGCTGCCGCCCGCCGAGGACAGTGAAAAGCTGCCCCGGCTGTGGGACTACATCTACGAGCCGGAAGCGAGCGAGCTGCTCGATACCGTGCTCGAGCGCTATATCGAGAGTCAGATTTACCAGGCTGTCGTGGAAAACGTGGCCTGCGAAATGGCGGCGCGGATGGTGGCGATGAAAGCGGCGTCGGATAACGCCGGTGACATCATCGAGGCCCTGCAGCTCGAGTACAACAAGGCCCGGCAGGCTGCGATCACGCAGGAACTGGCTGAAATCGTGGGCGGCGCCGCCGCTGTTTAAGTATTCATTTGTTGGAGGGGCTGGCCCCATCATGGCGGTGATGACCGCTCCCGCAAACCAATCGAAATGGGCACCCGCCCAGGTGAGGACGAGTAAGACATGAGCTCAGGAAAGATTGTTCAGATCATTGGTGCCGTGGTTGACACGGAATTCTCGGCAAACAGCGTACCCAAGGTATACGACGCGCTGACCGTTGATGACACCGGCCTGACCCTGGAAGTGCAGCAGCAGATGGGTGACGGCGTTGTGCGCTGTATCGCCATGGGTTCGTCCGAGGGTCTGAAGCGCGGACTGGCCGTGAGCAACACCGGCAAGCCGATTTCCGTGCCGGTCGGCAAGGGTACGCTGGGGCGCATCATGAACGTGCTGGGCGAGCCCCAGGACGAGCGTGGCGAAGTGCAAACCGACGAGACCTGGGCGATCCACCGCGACGCTCCGGCCTATGATGAGCTGTCCGGGGCCACCGACCTGCTCGAGACGGGCATCAAAGTTATCGACCTGCTGTGTCCCTTCGCCAAGGGCGGCAAGGTCGGCCTCTTCGGCGGTGCCGGCGTCGGCAAGACCGTCAACATGCTTGAGCTGATCAATAACATTGCTACCGAACACTCCGGTCTGTCCGTGTTCGCGGGGGTCGGCGAGCGGACCCGGGAAGGGAATGACTTCTACCACGAGATGTCCGAGGCCGGCGTCATCAAACTGGACAAGCTCGACGAGTCCAAGGTGGCAATGGTTTACGGACAGATGAATGAGCCACCTGGCAACCGTCTGCGGGTGGCGTTGACGGGCCTGACCATGGCCGAGTTCTTCCGCGACGAGGGCCGTGACGTGCTGTTCTTCGTCGACAACATCTACCGCTACACCCTGGCCGGGACCGAAGTGTCCGCTTTGCTCGGCCGGATGCCTTCGGCTGTGGGCTATCAGCCGACGCTGGCCGAGGAAATGGGCGTGCTGCAGGAGCGCATTGCGTCGACCAAGAAAGGCTCGATCACCTCCGTCCAGGCTGTGTACGTGCCGGCGGATGACCTGACTGACCCCTCGCCGGCCACGACCTTTGCTCACCTGGACGCCACCGTCGTTCTGTCACGGGATATCGCATCGCTGGGTATTTACCCCGCCGTGGATCCGCTGGACTCGACCAGCCGTCAGCTCGATCCCAATGTCATTGGTGCCGAGCACTACAACACAGCCCGTGCCGTACAGGGGGTGTTGCAGCGCTACAAAGAGCTCAAGGACATCATCGCGATTCTCGGCATGGACGAATTGTCCGAAGAAGACAAGAAGGCGGTCTCCCGTGCGCGGAAGATTCAGCGTTTCCTGTCCCAGCCGTTCCATGTGGCCGAAGTCTTCACCGGCTCGCCTGGCAAGTACGTCTCGCTAAAAGACACCATTCGCGGCTTCAAGGCCATCGTGGACGGCGAGTACGATGATCTGCCCGAGCAGGCGTTCTACATGGTCGGTACCATCGAAGAAGCCGCAGAGAAAGCATCGAAGGTTTAACAATGAAACTGCACGTTGACATTGTCAGTGCCGAAGGCGAGATCTTCAGCGGTCCCGCCGCGATGGTGTTCGCGCCCGCGGTTCAGGGCGAGGTCGGCATTGCGCCGCGCCATGCGCCCCTGCTTACCCGACTCAACCCGGGGCCGGTGCGCATCCGTGATGAGTCCGGTGCGGACGAAACCATCTTCGTCAATGGTGGGTTTCTTGAGGTGCTGCCTCACCACGTGACCGTGATGGCCGACTCGGCCGAGCGTGCAGCCGACCTCGACGAGTCGCGCGCTATCGAAGCAAAACGTCGGGCCGAGGAAGCGCTCAGCAACGCCAACGCGGACATCGATCTGGCGCGCGCGCAGGCCGAACTCGCCGAGGCGGCGGCTCGCTTGCATTTGATCAAGAAGCTGAAGCGCCGTTAAGCCTCCGGCTTCGCACTCAATCGCTTTGAAATCCCCGCCCAGTGCGGGGATTTTTGTATAGGAGACGGGCACTCGTGAAATTGCATATCGTCATACTGGCCGCCGGCAAGGGCACGCGCATGCGGTCCCGGCGTCCCAAGGTGTTGCAGACCCTTGCCGGCCGTCCGCTGCTGGCGCATGTGCTGGACACAGCCCGGCGAATGCAACCCGAAGCCATTCATGTGGTTATCGGCCACGGCGCCGCACAGGTATGTGCGGCCTTTCCCGACGCGGGGGTGCAGTGGGTGGAGCAGGTCGAGCAGAAGGGCACGGGCCACGCCGTACAGTGTGCAATGCCGAATATTCCGACCGCGGCCACCGTTCTCGTGCTGTACGGCGATGTGCCGCTGGTGTCCGAGTCGGCGCTGGTTGATCTTGCGCAGGCCGGGCAACGCCAGCTGGCAATCCTGACGGCGAACATGGACGACCCGACAGGCTACGGGCGCATTGTTCGCAACAGCGAACAGCAGGTGCAGGCCATTGTTGAGCAGAAGGACGCCAGCGCGGCGCAGCGCGCCCTGTGTGAGGTCAATACCGGGTTTATCGCCGCGCCCGCCGCCGCACTGCAGGGCTGGCTTGCGGGCCTGGGTTGCGACAATGCCCAGGGCGAGTACTACCTCACGGACTGCGTCGCTGCGAGCGTGCAGCAGGGCGGAGTCGTGCACGGCGTGCGCAGCAGAAATGTCGAGGACACCCTCGGGGTCAACGATCGACGGCAGCTGGCCCAGCTTGAGCGCATCGTTCAGCGGCGGCAGGCTGACCAACTGATGCAAGGCGGCCTGCAGTTGCTCGACCCCGAACGCCTCGACCTGCGCGGGACACTGGAATTCGGGCAGGACTGTCAGATCGACGTCAATTGTGTGATCGAAGGGCAGACCGTGCTCGGCGATGACGTGTATGTCGGCCCGAATTGCGTGCTGCGCAATGTGCGGATTGGCAGCGGCAGCCGGATCGAGGCGTTTACCCACATCGATGGCGCCGAGCTGGACACGAATGTTCAGGTGGGTCCCTATGCCCGGCTGCGTCCCGGGACGCGGCTTGCCCGCGGCGCCAAGGTCGGCAACTTTGTCGAGACCAAGCAGACGGTGGTCGGCCCCGGCTCGAAAATCAACCATCTCAGTTATGTCGGCGACGCGGTGCTCGGTGCCGATGTCAACGTGGGCGCCGGGACGATTACCTGTAATTACGATGGAGCCAACAAGCACCGAACCGTGATCGGCGACGGGGCCTTCATCGGCTCCAACTCGGCGCTCGTGGCGCCGGTGCGCATTGGCGCGGGGGCGACCATTGGTGCTGGCAGCACGATCAGCCGGGAGGCGCCGGAGCGTGCGCTGACCGTGGCACGAGCCCGGCAAAAGTCATTGCCGGGTTGGCAGCGGCCGCAAAAAAAACCGCGACCGGAGTCGTCGTGACGATCTGCGGCGGAACCGGGTAGGCGGGTCAGGGCCTTAGCGCGGGGTGAACTGCAGCAGCAGGTTGTTCGCCGGCATGTCGATGATCTCTGGCGCGGCCAGGCCGATGTCGATGGCCAGAGCGGCCACGGCTTCCAGATCGCGTAATCCCATCTGCGGATCCTGTGCGCGCAGGCTGGCATCAAACTGCGCATTGGACGGGCTGGTGAATTGCCCGCCGCGATTGAACGGGCCGTACAGAAGCAGCCCGGTGTGTGCTGAAAGCACCCGTGGCAGCGCGCTGAACATCAGCCGCACGGTCTCCCAGCTCATGATGTGCAGAGCATTGGCGTTGAAGACCCAGTCCCACGGTGCGTCTGTTAGCGGTCCCCAATCCTCGGCGCGACGGACATCGAGGGCCTGCGGCGGCGGGAAGTTGGCGCGCGCCGCCGCGGCCTGCCAGGCGCGAATGCCGGGCAGATACGCCGGCTGGTCCGTGCATTGCCAGAACCAGCCGGATTGCGCCGCGGTGAAGCACTCGCCGTGCTGGCCGCTGCCGGCACCGATTTCCAGCACCCGCACCTGACGGTCAAGACGCGCCTGCAATGCGGCAAGCAAGGGAGCGCTATTGCGCTCACATGCCGGCCAGAATGGCTTATCCGCGAACGCCGGCGCGCCCACCACCGGCGGATCTATCTGTGAGGTCAATCCGTCAGGCGTTCGACGCCGAGCGCGACGGCTTCTCCGCCACCGATGCACAGCGCAGCGACGCCACGGTTCTTGTCATAGCGTTGCATGGCATAAAGCAAGGTGACCAGAATCCGCGCGCCGGAAGCGCCGATGGGGTGGCCCAACGCGCAAGCGCCTCCATGTACGTTGACCTTGTCATGAGCCAGCTTGAAGTCCTTCATTGCGGCCAGCGTGACTACCGCGAAGGCTTCGTTGATTTCCCACAGATCCACGGAATCAGCGGACCACGCATTTTTGCTCAGTAGTTTCTGGATCGCTCCACTGGGCGCGGTGGTGAACCACTCGGGTTCGTGGGAATGGGTGGCATGGCCGACGATGCGCGCCAGCGGCTTCAGGCCCTGGGCGCGGGCATCAGCTTCGCGCATTAGCACCAGGGCGGCAGCACCATCAGAAATCGAACTCGCGTTGGCGGCCGTGACCGTGCCGTCCTTGGTGAATGCCGGGCGCAATTCGGGGATTTTGTCGGGCCGTGCCTTGCCCGGCTGCTCGTCATGTTCGACGGTAATGTTGCCCTTGCGGCTGGCGATGGTCACCGGGGCCACTTCGTCGGCGAACAGTCCCGTGGTGACGGCTTTCTGCGCCCGCGCCAGCGATTCCAGGGCGAACGCGTCCTGTGCCGCCCGGCTGAAGTCGTACTTGGTCGCGGTCGCGTCAGCGAAGCAACCCATGGCCTTGCCACGATCGTAGGCATCTTCAAGGCCGTCGAGGAACATGTGGTCATAGACCGTATCGTGGCCCATGCGCATGCCGCTGCGGCCCTTGGGCAAAAGGTAGGGGGCAAGGCTCATGTTTTCCATCCCGCCAGCCACCATGACCTCGGCACTGCCGGCGCTGAGCAGGTCGTGGGCAAACATCACGGCCTTCAGTCCAGAGCCGCACATCTTGGAGATGGTTGTCGCTCCGGCTGATAGCGGCAGGCCACCCTTGAGCGCTGCCTGACGCGCTGGCGCCTGGCCCTGACCGGCCATCAGGCAGTTGCCCATGATGACTTCGCCCACGCGGTCGGGTTTGACGCCGGCGCGCGCCACGGCGGCGGCTATGGCCTGGCCACCCAGCTCGGCGGCTGGCACGGCGGACAGATCGCCGAGCATGCCGCCCATCGGCGTGCGGGCCGCGCCCACAATTACGATTGAATCGGTCATTGGTTGTCCTTATTTGGCGGCCATGCGGATAGCGCCGTCGAGGCGGATGGTTTCACCGTTAAGCATGGTGTTCTCGAAGATGTGCTGCGCCATGTGCGCGTACTCGTCGGGTTCGCCCAGCCGCGGCGGGAACGGCACCTGCTGACCTAGTGACGCCTGCGCCTCTTCCGGCAGTTCGGCCATCATCGGCGTCTTGAACAGGCCGGGGGCAATGGTCATCACGCGGATCCCGAATTTGGCGAATTCGCGGGCGATGGGCAACGTCATGCCGACCACGCCACCCTTCGATGCCGAATAGGCGGCCTGGCCGATCTGGCCGTCAAAGGCCGCGACCGACGCCGTGTTGATGATCACGCCGCGCTCGCCGTTGGCGTTCGCATCACCTTGCATCATCGCCGCTGCCGCGATGCGGATCATGTTGAAGCTGCCAATCAGGTTGACTTGGATGATTTTGCTGAAGTGGGCCAGGGGTTGGGGGCCGTTGCGACCGACCGTGCGTTCCGGGGCGCCAATGCCGGCGCAATTGACCAGGCCTGTCAGGCCGCCGAAGCGCTCCGTGGCCAGCGCAACGGCCGCCTCGGCATCGGCGGATTCCGCGACATTGCAGCGGGTGAAGGCACCGCCGATCGAATCCGCCACGGCGGTGCCGGCCGCCTCGTTAAGGTCCGCAATGACGACTTTGGCGCCACCCGCGGCCAGGCGTCGCGCCGTGGCTTCACCGAGCCCGGATGCGCCACCGGTGACAATGACAATGGCCTTGTCCAGTTGCATATCGTGTCCTTTGTAATGATGTTGTGACGAATGTCGCGAGGGCGGATGCTAGCAGAGCGCGGCGCGGGCTTTCCCTACGCCCGACACGGCGAGGGCGGCGACGCTCATCACAGCGCCGCTCAGCCCGGCCCTTATGAGCCCGGTCGCAGCGACCGTGGGTATCGGCAGAGGTCTGCGACCGGGCACCT
>JBDNBC010000097.1:0-12920 GCA_039768115.1 Oceanococcaceae bacterium | reverse complement strand
CGCCGGGTGCAGGCGGCGGTGGTGACCCTCGAGGGGTTCGAAATGCTCAAGGGCCTGGGCGGCGGCATTACCCGCCACGACACCCGGATCGACATCCCGCTGTTTGACAATGATCAGGACATCGCACGCCTGGCCGATGTCATTGCGCGGCATCATGCCCGGCAGCCCATTCATCACGGTTATCTGATTCGTGGCCACGGGGTGTACGCCTGGGGCCGGGATGTCGATGACGCTATCAATCACTATGAGGCGCTGGAGTTCTTGCTTGCCTGCGCGTTACGGGAGTTGCCCACACCATGACCACACTGACCATCTTTGCCGATGACGCTGTGCCGCGCGAGCTGCGCAGCCTTGATGACCATACGCAGATCGCCCGCGAGCTGCGCGCTCTGGACGTTGATCTGCGCCAGTGGCCGATCAAGTCATCGGTGACCGCCGGCGCGGCGCCCGAGCAGGTGCTCGCGGCCTACGCCGACGACATTGCCGCGCTGCAAGCCGAATACGGCTTTGCGTCGGTCGATGTGGTGAGCATGGGGCCCGATCATCCGGCCCGGGCCGAGGCCCGGCAGAAGTTTTTGTCGGAACATACCCATGCCGATTACGAGATGCGCTTTTTCGTCGCCGGAGCGGGCATGTTCTACCTGCGCCAGGACGACTGCGTGTACATGTTGCTGTGCACGGCGGGCGACCTGATCAGCGTGCCGGCCGGCACCACGCACTGGTTTGACATGAGCGAGGCGCCATCCTTCACCGCGATTCGCTTCTTCACCACACCGGATGGCTGGGTTGCGGAGTTCACCGGCGATTCGGTGGCCACGCGTTATCCGCCGATGACCCCGCTGAGCGCGACCTGATATGGCCTCGCTTGCGCCGGCCGCAACGCCGCGGGTCATCCTCACCGACATCGAGGGAACAACCTCCAGCATTGCCTTTGTCCATGAGGTGCTGTTCCCCTACGCGCGCAAGCACCTGCCGGCCTTCCTGCGCGCGCATGCTGATGTGCCGGAAGTGCGGGCGGAAATCCAGGCGGTCGCCATGGGGGCGCGTTGCAACCCGGGGGATCTGTCCATCATCACCGCCACCTTGCTGTCGTGGATGGATGCGGACCGCAAGGTCACGCCGCTCAAAGCGCTGCAGGGCATGATCTGGAAGGCGGGCTACGCCGAGGGCGCGCTGAAGGGGCACATTTATCCCGATGCGGCGGAGGGCTTGCGCCGCTGGCATGCCGCCGGCATTCGCCTCGCGGTGTATTCCTCCGGTTCGGTGCCGGCGCAGAAGCTGATCTTCGGCCATAGCGAGGCCGGTGATTTACGGTCGCTGTTCAGCGGCTGGTTCGATACCCGGGTCGGTGGCAAACGGGAAGCGGCGAGCTACGCACGCATCGCGACCGAGCTCAATGAAGATCCCGCCGACATTCTGTTTCTGTCGGATATTGCCGAGGAACTGGATGCCGCCGCCGAAGCCGGCCTGCGGACGACACAGCTGGTGCGTGCTGCGGATGGCACTGTCGCCAGCCCTCGGCATCCGCGGGCGGCAGCGTTTGCGGATCTCAGTTTCGACTGATCGCCGGCAGCCGGCCGCGATCTGCGGGCGAAACGGGTGTGAGGCGGCGCCTGAGCAGCGCAGTTCATGAATTCGCTTTGCCGGCATGGCGGCCCTGACTGGGATACCCTTGCGCCGCGCTTTGGGCTGGAGGGCCCCTGTCAATGACTGAAGCGGCCGAGGGCCTCTCCATACTGCAGCTGCTGGTTCTGGCTCTTGTTCAGGGCATTACCGAATTCCTGCCGATCAGTTCATCGGCGCACCTGATCCTGGTGCCGGCGCTGACCGGCTGGGCGGATCAGGGCCTGGCCATGGATGTAGCCCTGCATATTGGCACTCTGCTGGCGGTGCTCGTCTACTTCCGCCGCGATGTGGGCGCCCTGCTGGGCGGGGGCGTGGATTTGCTGCGCTGGCGCTATACCGATTCCGCGCGATTGGCCCTGCAGGTCGCCGTGGCCACGCTGCCGGTCATGGCCTGCGGGCTGCTGTTTCGTGGCGCCATTGCCGGGGAGTTGCGCAGCGCCGTGGTCATTGTGGCCACCACGGCGGGCTTCGGTCTGCTGCTGTGGTGGGCTGACCACCGCGCCACCCGCGCGCAGCGCACGATCGCCGGCCTGCGCTGGCGGGATGTGCTGATCATTGGCGCCGCACAGGCGCTGGCCTTGATTCCCGGCACCAGCCGCTCCGGTATCACCATCACGGCCGCTCTGATGCTCGGGTTCACCCGCACCGAAGCCGCGCGTTTTTCCCTGCTGCTGGCCATTCCCACCACGCTGGCCGCCGGCACGCTCGGTGGCTATGAACTGTGGCAAAGCGGTGACCACGTGCTGCAGAGCGATGCCCTCATTGGCGGCGCGCTGGCCTTCGTCAGTGCCCTGGCCGCCATCGCCGCGATGATGCACTGGCTCAGGCGCGCAACCTTCCGGCCCTTCGTGATCTACCGCCTGCTTCTCGCCGTAGTGCTGGGTGTGCTGGTGTGGCAGGGCGTGCTTCAGTGACCGGCAATGCGGGCGCGGCGTGATTCAGGTCACATCGCGGGCGCGCGAGCGGACTTATGCTTTTTGCGCCCAAACGTTGGGGCGAAAATAGGAGAGATCACAATGCATCGGTTTATCGCGCAGAGCATGGGAGGGGCGCTGGCGCTTCTGGTGTTGGCGGCATGTGGCGGCGGGGATTCGGCGCAGGCCGCGACTGATAGCAGCAGTACGTCCCCCGCACCGCGCTGGTCGGTTGACTACGAGGGCGACGCGAGCGGCCGGATTCAGGGCGACATCATGACCGTTGGTGGAACGTCGATGACCGTGATGGCAGCCGGCGTCGCGATGGCCGCTGACATGAAGTCAGTAGCACCGGAGGGTGTTCGATTCACCATCATGGCCCTGCCCGAGCAGGAGCCACGTCTGGCGGATATTGACCTGACCCTGCCCGACGGTGCGACCTGCCGGCTTAACCCTGACAGGGAGCCCCAGGTAAGTGTCATCTCCCGCGAGAAAGACAGTTTTCACGTAACCATGAACGGTGATCTGCGCTGCGATGGCAATCAGGCCATTCGTTTCCGTGCCCAGTTCCAGGAGCGATAGAACTACGTTGATTGGCGGACGGGGTGCAGTCCCTTCCCGAGCTGCGCAACCGTAGTCGACCGTCCATGCCATTGGCGGGGCAGGGAAGCCGCCGATGCAGATCCCGCAGATCCACGGTCGCAGGCTGGTGTGGCCATTCAACCCGAGTCGCTCCGGTTCGGCAGAGCAATGCGAAAGCGCGTTGAGCCTCCCGCAGCGAGACTGATCTTCAGCGCGGAGACTTTTTGCGCCGTGAAGGCCCACCGGCGCGCGGCGGCAGGCCGGTGTGCTGAGTCAGCACCTGCCCGCGCTTGGGCGCGGATGACCCGGCGCGGCGCTTGGCATCGGCCGTGGCCGAGTTCTTGCGCCGTGGTGACTGATACGCGGTGCGCGGGTCCGGCGGTGTGGCCGAGATCAGGCAGTGCGGCTTGTCGCCGATCAGGTCGCGGCGGCCCATGCGCTCCAGCGCCTCTTTCAGCAAGGCCCAGTTCGCCGGGTCGTGGTAGCGCAGGAAGGCCTTGTGCAGGCGGCGTTGTTCGGGCGACTTGGGGGTGGCCACCGTGTCGCTCTTGTAGCTGACCTTCTTGAGCGGGTTCTTTTCGGTGTAGTACATCGCGGTGGCGGTGGCCATCGGCGAGGGGTAGAAGGCCTGCACCTGATCGGCGCGAAAGCCGTATTTTTTCAGCCACAGCGCCAGGTTGAGCATGTCCTCATCGCTGGTGCCGGGGTGGGCGGCGATGAAGTAGGGGATCAGGTACTGCTCCTTGCCTGCTTCCTTGGTGTACTTCTCGAACAGGCGCTTGAACTCGTCATACGCGCCGATGCCCGGCTTCATCATCTTGTCCAGCGGGCCGCGCTCGGTGTGCTCGGGCGCGATCTTCAGGTAGCCGCCGACGTGGTGGGTCACCAGCTCCTTGACGTACTCGGGGTCTTTGACCGCCAGGTCGTAGCGCAAGCCAGACGCGATCAGCACCTTTTTCACGCCGGGCAGAGCGCGGGTCTTGCGGTAGAGCTGGGTCAGCGCCGAGTGGTCGGTGTTCAGGTTTTCGCAGATGCCGGGGTACACGCAGCTTGGCAGGCGGCAGGAAGCCTCGATCTTCGGGTCCTTGCAGGCGATGCGGTACATGTTCGCCGTGGGCCCGCCGAGATCGGAGATCACGCCGGTAAAGCCGGGCACCTTGTCGCGGATTGCCTCGACCTCTTTGAGGATCGATTCTTCCGAGCGGTTCTGGATGATCCGCCCCTCATGCTCGGTGATCGAGCAGAAGGTGCAGCCACCAAAGCAGCCGCGCATGATGTTGACCGAAAAGCGAATCATCTCCCAGGCCGGAATCTTCGCGTCGCCATAGCTCGGGTGCGGCGCACGGGCGAAGGGCTGGTCGAAGACGTAATCCATCTCCTCGGTGGAGAGCGGGATCGGCGGCGGGTTCAGCCACAGGTCGCGATGGCCATGCTTTTGCACCAGCGCGCGGGCGTTGCCGGGGTTGGTTTCCAGATGCAGCACGCGGTTGGCGTGGGCGTACAGCGCTTTGTCGTTGCGCACCTTCTCGAAGCTGGGCAGCCGGATCACCGTGGTGTCGCGGTCACGCAGGATGTGGGGCATGAAGCGGATCGGCGTCGCCGCGCTCGGGTCAAGCTGCTGCGCATTGCGCCGCTCGACCTCGCATTCGTCGAGTTCCTGCGTATTCACATAAGGGTTGACGATGCGGTCGATGCGACCCGGCCGGTCGATACGGGTGGAGTCGATCTCCAAATAGCCGTCGGGCGTGTCCTGGCGCCAGAAGGCGGTGCCGCGCACATCAGTGATCGACTCCACTGGCTCGTTGCGTGCCAGCCGATGCACGACTTCGACAATCGCCCGCTCGGCATTGCCGTACAGCAGCAGGTCGGCCGGGGCGTCGGCCAGAATCGAGCGGCGCACCTTGTCCTGCCAGTAGTCGTAGTGGGCGATGCGGCGCAGCGAGGCCTCGATGCCGCCGAGGATGATCGGCGTATCCGGGCAAGCCGCACGGCAGAGCTGGGTGTAGATCATCGAGCAGCGATCCGGCCGTGCCCCGGCCTGACCGCCCGCCGTGTAGGCATCGTCCGAGCGCGGCTTGCGGTCCGCCGTGTAGCGGTTGATCATCGAATCCATGTTGCCGGCGGCCACGCCAAAACACAGGTTCGGCGTGCCGAGCCGATGCACATCTGCCGCGCTGGACCAATCCGGCTGGGCGATGATGCCCACGCGAAAGCCCTGATCCTCCAGCAGGCGGCCGATGATGGCCATGCCAAAGCTGGGGTGATCGACATAGGCATCGCCGGTGACGATCACCACATCGCAGGAATCCCAGCCCAGCGCATCCATCTCCGCCCGCGTGGTGGGCAGAAACGGCGCCTTGCCATAGCACTCCGCCCAGTAGCGAGCATGGTCGTACAGGCGACGGGCGGGGGTGTTGGGCGGGGTTAGAGTGGAGGCGGGCATGGGGCAATTACCATCAGCGGCCCTTATGGTACGCGACGGCTAGGCTGCGCCGCGGTCGTCAGTCGGCGCCGGCCCGGAGTGCCTTCAACTCGGAGACGTTCCAGAACCATGACATCAGGTTGCTGCGCCAGCCGTAGTAGCGGATGTGCACCGGGGTCTGGTTCCGTTCGTTGATGGCGGCATCGCCCTGCAGATCAGCGCTGTTGAATTTGAACCGGTACCACGCGTCCTCATTTCGCAGGACCATGCGTTTGCCGTTGTCGACACGGGTCACGGTGATGCGGTATTGATCGCGCATCTCGGCACCGTCGCCCACGCGCTTCACCTCGGTGCTGACCACCAGCACCTCCGCCGTGCGCGGCCAGTGGTAGCTGCCCAGCAACAGTATTCCGATCAGCATCATGATGCTCGCGCCGGTGATGACGATGCGCTTGGTTTTCTGAATCATCTGCAGGTCTCCCCGGTACCATGTCGATGGTGCGGAGGCTACACCGCCCGCAGCGCATACGCAGGGCCGGAACACCCGGCTGCTCGTGGCGGTCAACCGGTCCATGACAAAAATCGTCCCGCCTCTCCAAGCCGAGCCTTCCACCGCCACGCCCCCCGCAAGCGCCGCTTGTGACGTGCTGTATTACGACGGCCAGTGCCCGCTGTGTCGCCGCGAGATGCAGTCGCTGGCAGCGCAGCATGATGATCGTCTGCAACTGGTGGACATCCATCGGCTGGATGATTTGCCGCCCGGCCTGACCCGGGAGCACTTGCTCAAATGGCTGCACCTGCGCCGTGCGGACGGACAGTGGGTGACCGGTGTCGACGCCAATGTCGCGGCGTGGGAGCACACCCCGCGCGGGCGCTGGCTGCGCTGGATGCGCTGGCCGGTGCTGCGTCATGTGGTCGATGCGGGGTATCGGGTCTGGGCGCTGTGGCGGTATCGGCGCCTCTACGGCACTGGCTGACGTGCGCGGTGGCGTGTACCGTCCGCGGCATAGGGTTTCATCAATAATCTCGCCTCATGCAAACGGTTTATTTCGCCCGTGACGGTGCCGAGGGCCACCTGGTGGCGGGCCTGCTCGAGAACGTCGGCATCGACGCCTATGTGGTCGGCGAGTACCTGCAGGGCGGCATCGGCGAGCTGGCGGCCATGAATCCGGTCGAGGTGCGCGTCGATGACGAGGACTTGCCTGCGGCGCAGGCGGCATTGCGGGAATACGACCCGGGACTGGTGGAGAGCCGCGTGCCAGAGGCCGATGCGGGCGGCTGGGCTGCGCTGCGCGATCACTTGCTGCTGGTGGCCATGGGCGCCCTGGTACTGCTGGCATTTCTGCAGTTGTTGCTGGGCTAGGCGCGCGTTGGCGGGCGCATCCCGTACCCTTCGCGCCATGAATTTGCCCCTGATCCCGGCGTCGCAATTGTGCGCGGTGTTTACCCAGGCCATTCCGCTGCTGGACTTGCGCGCGCCGGTGGAATTTGCCCGTGGCGCGTTTCCGCAGGCGGTCAATCGGCCGCTGATGGGCGACGACGAGCGTGCGGCGGTGGGCACGTGCTACAAGCAGCATGGGCAGGCGGCGGCAATCACGCTGGGGCATCAGCTGGTGGCCGGAGCGGTCCGCGAAGAGCGCATGCGCAGGTGGCAGGATTTCGCTCGCCAGCACCCGGATGGCGCGTTGTACTGTTTTCGTGGCGGCTTGCGGTCGCAGACCGTGCAGCAATGGCTGGCCGATGTCGGTGTCGTGTTGCCGCGGGTGGAGGGCGGCTACAAGGCGCTGCGGCAGTGTCTGTTGCATGTGCTGGAAACGCGTCCGGCGGCGTTGTCCTGGGTCGTGATTGCCGGCCGCACCGGTGCGGGCAAGACCCATCTGCTGACCTCGCTGCCACAGCATCTGGATCTGGAAGGGCGCGCGCGTCATCGCGGATCGGCCTTCGGGCGCTTGCTGGAGCCGCAGCCGACTCAGATCGATTTCGAGAATGCCGTCGCCGTTGACTTGCTGGCATTCCGGGCGGAGTCCGGCCCGGTGTTTGTCGAGGATGAAAGCCACCTGATTGGCCGCAGTGCCGTGCCCGCCGCGTTACGGGCAGCGATGGACGCCGCACCCCGAGTGGAACTCGATCTGCCGCTGGAGGCGCGGGTCGACGGCATCCTTGACGATTACATCCATGACCTCGGACGGCGCTTCACGGCGCGCGACGGCGAGCTGGGCCCGCAGCGCCACCGCGAACGCCTGCTCGGCGATTTGGCGCGCATCCAGCGCCGGCTCGGCGGTGTGCGCTACCAGAGCCTGCGGACGCAGATGGAGGGCGCCTTTGCCGTCCAGCAGCGTACGGGTGCGGTAGACGGTCACCGGCAGTGGATTCGCGCGTTGCTCACCGAGTACTACGATCCGATGTACGACCATCAGCGGGCGCAGCGCCCGGCGCCGCTGCTGCAAGCCGATGCCGAAGGCCTGCGCCAGTGGGCGGCCGTGCAGCGCGCCGAGGCGTGTTGATGCAAGCACCGCGTCTCATGCAACGTGATCTTGTGCTGGTCGGCGGTGGCCATGCCCATGCGCTGGTCATCCGCATGCTGGCCATGCGCGGCCGGCCGGCCGGTGCGCGGGTCACGCTGATTTCGCCGGCCAGTCACACGCCGTACTCGGGAATGTTGCCGGGCATGGTCGCCGGCCACTACACCTTCGACGAGGCGCACATCGACCTGGTGCGGCTGTGCGGTGCGGCGGACGTGCGTTTCATCGAAGGCGCCGTGGAGGGCATCGACCAGACCCGGCAGAGCGTGCTGCTGCCCGGGCGGCCGCCGCTGCACTACGACGTGCTCAGCCTCGACATCGGCTCGCAGCCCGACTGGGCGGGGGTTCCGGGGGCCGAGGAATTCGCGGTGCCGGTGAAGCCGGTCGCCACCCTCTGGGCGCGCTGGCAAGCCTTTCGGACGGCCGCGCGCGCCGGGCAGAACGTGACTGTCGTCGGCGGCGGCGCGGGCGGGGTGGAGCTTATTCTGGCGATGGCCCATGCGCTGCGTGACAGCGGCCTGCACTGGCAGCTCATCACCGGCAGTGACGACGTGCTGCCGGGCTACACCGCCCGAGCCCGGGCGCTGGCCGCGACGCGGTTGGCCGCGGCCGGGATTGCGGTCGTTCGCGGGCAGCGGGTCGCCGGTGTGGCGGCGGACCACCTGCAACTGGAGAACGGCACGACGCACCCGGCCGATGCGGTGTTCTGGTGCACCGGAGCGGCACCGGCCGCATGGCTCGCGCAGACCGACCTGGCACGGGACGCGCGCGGCTTTGTGCGTGTGGGGGCGACGTTGCAGTCTCCGACCGACCCGCGGATTCTGGCTGCCGGTGATGTCGCCTCGCGGGATGCGGATCCGCACCCCAAGGCCGGTGTCTATGCGGTGCGGCAGGCGCCGGTGCTGTATCACAACCTGTGCGCGCTGTTGAGCCCGTCCACCGAAACGTCGCTCCGGCGGTACACCCCGCAGCGGGATTTTCTGTCATTGGTGTCGTTGGGCGAGCGGTGCGCCATTGCCCAGCGTAAGCCGCTGACGCTGCAGGGCGGCTGGGCCTGGCGCTGGAAAGACCGCATCGACCGGCGCTTCATGACGCAGTTTTCGCGCTTGCCGCAGGACCGGGCCGCCATGAAAACGATGCCGGCTGCGCGGGATGACACGCTCGCGCTGAACGAGCTGTTGCCGTGCGGGGGCTGTGGCGCGAAAGTGGGCAGTCAGCCCTTGCATGCGGCGTTGCGTGATTTGCGTGCGCGCTTTCCGCAACACGCCCTGCCGGAGGGTGCGCAGGGGGAGGATGTCGCCATCCTGCCGCCGCTGTCGCGGCCGGTGCAGAGCATCGATACGCTGCGGACAATGATCGACGACCCGTTTTTGATGGGTGCGATTGCGGCTCAGCATGCCCTCAGTGACATCTACGCCGCCGGTGCCACGCCACGTGCGGCGCTGGCCAGCGTGACCTTGCCTTTTGCCCGCGACGCTCTGTTGCGCAGCGATCTCGAGCAGGTGCTGGCGGGCGCGCTGAGTGTGCTCGCCGACGCTGATTGCCCCCTGCTGGGCGGCCACAGCATGCAGGCCGCGGAGGGGCAGGTGGGATTCGTCATTACGGCGGAAGCGCCGCTGGCCGGCGCGTTGCGGTGCAAACGCAGCGGCCAGGCCGGCGACCATCTGCTGCTGACCAAGCCGCTGGGCAGTGGGGTGATTTTCGCCGCGGCCATGCAGCACCAGGCCGACGGCCGCGTTGTGGGTCAGGCGGTGCGGCAGATGCGCGAGAGCAACGCCGTGGCCAGCCGCGTAGCCACGCAATGGGCGCTCACCGCCGTCACCGATGTCACCGGCTTTGGCCTGCTCGGGCATCTGGTCGAAATGTTGCCGGACGGAGTTGGCGCGGTCATTGACCCTGCAGCGGTGCCGCTGGTGCCCGGTGCCCTCGAGCTGGCCGTGCAAGGGGTTCGCAGTAGCCTGTGGCCGGCTAATTTTGCCGCAGTCGCCCCTTTTTTGGACGCCGACGCCTTGCCCCCGTTGTCAGCTCATCCAGCGATCACGGCTGACGTTGTCAACGGACGCGATCATGGTGATGCAGAACGCCATGGGACCGCTGATTCGCTGGCGCGGCGGGCGCTGCTGCTCGACCCGCAAACCAGTGGCGGCTTGCTGATGGCCGTGCCGGCCGACCATGCACACGCTTGTCTGAAAGCGTTGCAGGCGGCGGGCCTGGTCGCCGCCGATATCGGCCGGCTGCGCGCGGATCCGCAGCAGCGAGTGCAATTCGCACCGGCGGCGTAATCCGCAGATGAGCCCGCTCTCCTCTGGCAAGCAGCGACGGCGTGGCGTCTCCGCGGGGTTATTCCGCCATCGGCAGCGGGAGCGCGGCCCAATCCTCCGACGTGACCTCGCAATCGTGCCCCAGTAGCCGTCGGATCTGCGTTCTCAGCGTGTCAGGGTGGCCACTGGTCGAGAAGGTAACGCGCCCGGGTGCGGGTGACGACGCGTTCTCGGGGAGGCCTGATGCCGGCTCATGTGGCGCCTCTCCGATCACCCGCAGCAACTGCCGGGCCACGGCTGGGGCGGGATCCACAAGGCGCACTGCCGGTCCTGCCAACGCAGCGAGGGTGGCGAGCGCAAAAGGATAGTGGGTGCAGCCGAGCACAAGTACATCGGCGCCCCGCGCGAGCAGGGGCGGAACAATGGCGTTGAGGCGTGCGTGGACATGCGCTTCATCGCCGGATTCGATGGCATCGACCAGTCCGACGCAGGGGTCGGAGACGATATCCACATGCGCGGCATGTCGGGCGCGGGTATTGGCGAGCAGTTCGCCGGCCAGCGTGGCCGGCGTGGCCAGCAGGCCGATGACGCCGCTGCGGGTCAGCGTGGCCGCCGGCTTGATGGCCGGCTCCATGCCGACGAAGGTCAGCGTCGGGAATTCCGCGCGCAAGGTCTGCAGGGCCACCGCCGACGCCGTGTTGCAGGCCACCACGATGTGCGTACAGCCTCTGCGGGCGAGCTGCTGCGAGATGTTGTGGCAATAGCGGTGCAGTTCATCGACCGGCTGCGGGCCCCAGGGAATGCGCCGCTGGTCGGCGTGGTAGTGCACGTCCAGCGCCGGGGCGCGGGTGAGAATTTCGCGTAACACGCTCAGCCCGCCGACGCCCGAATCAAAGACACCCACCCGGACCGGTCGCGCGACGGTTGGTGCGGCCGGCGCAGAGGGCGCCGGCGTCGGGGCGAACGGCATGGCGGGAACGCGGGCGGCTGTCAGGCGCCCGAAGTGGCGCCGTCCAGCAGTGCCGCCCAGTCGTAATTTGCCGTACTCGCGGCGATGAACCACGGGTTGAGGATGTCGGCCTTGGTGTTGTAGCGCAGTGGCTGCGCGTCCATGCCCAGCACCGCGCCGCCGGCCGCTTCCAGCACGCATTGGCCGGCGGCGGTATCCCATTCCGAGGTCGGCGCCAGTCGCGGATAGAAGTCCGCCGCGCCTTCGGCAATGCGGCAGAACTTCAGGCTGGAGCCGGCGGCGATGGGTTCATGCGGCGGGCATCGCGCGAGCAGGGCCTCGACGTCGCCGCTGCGGTGACTGCGGCTGACCAGCGTGCGCCAGACCGCGGGCAGCGCCGCGGTGCGGATGGTTTCGCGCCGGCCGTCCTGTTCGCGCCAGGCGCCCGTGCTCACATCGCCAGCCCAGGTGGTGCCGCCGAGCGCCGGAGCATGCACCACCGCCCGCGTGGCCCGGGAGTTTTCGATCAGCGCGATGTTGACGGTGAATTCGCCGTTTTTCTTCAGGAATTCCTTGGTGCCGTCGAGCGGGTCAACCAGGAAATAGCGCGCCCAGCCGCTGCGCACGGCAAAGTCGGGCATGCCGCCTTCTTCGGACAGCACCGGGATGTCGGGCGCCAGGGTGGCGAGGCCGGCCGCGATCACGCGATGGGCGGCCAGATCGGCCGCGGTCAGAGGCGAGTCGTCGGCCTTGGTTTCGACCGGAATCGGCGCAGCGTAGTGTTCGAGGATGGCGGCGCCGGCGTCGCGGGCGATACGGGCAAGGTCGTCAAGCATGGGCGGAAGGCTCGCGCGGAAAGCGGCGCACGCTACCATAGCGCACATGAGCGCTGCCCTTGACTGGTCCCGCATCGACACCGTGCTGTGCGACATGGATGGCACCGTGCTCGACCTCGGCTTCGATAACCATTTCTGGATGGACGCCATCCCCACAGCCTGGGGCGAGCGCCGCGGCCTGAGTTGCGACGAGGCGCGACAGGCGCTGTTGCCGCTGTTCGAGCGCAATCGCGGCCAGTTGCATTGGTACTGCGTTGATTTCTGGACCCGCGAACTCGGCCTCGATGTGCGCGCGCTGAAGGACGATCATGCACACCGCATCGCCTGGTTGCCCGGCGTTGAGCCGACCCTGCGGGCCCTGCGCGCGCAGGGGGTCGAGATGGTGCTGCTGACCAATGCGCATCCGCATGTGCTCGAGGTCAAGCAGCGCCGCACCAATCTGTTGCAACACTTTGATCGCGCGCACAGCACGCATGAGTTCGGTCGGCCCAAGGAACAGCCCGCCTTTTGGCCCAATTTCGCGCGCGCGACCGGCATTGATCTGCCGCGGGCGCTGATGATTGATGACACTGACACCGTGCTCGACGGCGCCCTGGCCGGCGGTGTGGGGCAGGTGCTGGCCGTGCAGCAGCCGTCCACCCGCCACCCGGCGCGTTGTTTCGCCGGGCGTTTCGTGCAGGTGCATACGCTCGCCGAACTGACGCTGCCGCCGTTGCCGTCGACGTCGCAGGTGCCGCAGGGCTGAAGCGGTGCCACATCGCGCGATGCGCGATGCCATCCCGGTTTAGGGCCGCGCTAACTCCTGGCG
>JBDNBC010000096.1:0-2629 GCA_039768115.1 Oceanococcaceae bacterium | reverse complement strand
GACCGAAAGGCGAGGCGCCGCTGCCGATGATCGCCCCTTCCCCACCGGAACTGCCGCCGACAATGTGTCGTGCGTTGTAGGGGTTGTTGGTCCGACCGTACACCCGGTTGTTGGACTCCATCCACATACACAACTCGGAGGTGTTGGTGGTGCCCAGCGGGATCGCCCCGGCGGCCTTGATGCGAGCTACGGCCGGCGCGTCATGGTCACTAATCACATCCCGCCGCGACACCAGCCCGGACGCCTGCGGCATACCCGCAAAGGCAAAGTTCTCCTTGATGGTGCAGGGCACCCCGAAGAACGGTTGCTCGGCGGACGTCGCCTGCGCATCGCATTCCTCAGCCTGCGCCAGAGCCTGATCGAATCGGTCATTGACGATGGCATTCAGGGTCGGATTTACCCGGCGGGCATGGGCAATATGCGCGGCAACCACCGCGCGGGATGTCCATTCGCCCCCGCGAATTCGCCGGGCCAGCTCGGTGGCGCTGGCGCATAACATGGCGGCGTCGCCGGCCAGCGGCGCGGAGGAAGCACCGGCATCCGGAGCACGGGCCGACGATGGAGTGGGTGTCGAGGTGTTCATGCGACGGAAGTATGCCGTCAAGGCATGACGTTCACGCGAAAGTGGCGCGGTGCCCTCGTCAGCGCGTGGAAAGGCGCAGGGAAAAAGTGCCGCGCCAGCCACATCCCGGCGCCCGAACCCGTCGCTACCGTTGCTTCCTTCCGGACCTGGCGGGGTTTACGGGGGCTCGTCGCGAGAGGACCGGCGCGACCCCTGTAGTTTAACGGGAATCCCCCGCGGACAGTTGCGTACGCAGCCAGACCTGTGCGGGATCGGTTGTGCGCGCCGCATGCCAATGCATGACCAGGGTCAGCGCCGGCACGGCCAGCGGTACGGATCGCACGTGCAATGACAGCGGCTCAGCCCAGCGTTGCGCAAAGCGCTGCGGCAGGGTCAGCAGCAAATCCGACTCGGCAACGATGCGCACGCCGGCCTCGTAGTTCTGGCAACGCAGGGCAATGCGTCGCGGCGGGTGACCGGCCGCCACCAGTGCCACATCCTCTACGGCAGGTCCCGCGGGGCGCCCCGACACCAGCGCATGCTCCCCCGCCAGGTAATCGTCGCGCGTCATGCCACGGCTCAGCGGATGATCCCGGCGCATCACCACACAGAGCGGTTCGCGACGCATGACCCGCTGCGCGATGTCGGCCTCGGAATCACGTTCGACATCAATGGCCAGATCGAGCCGACCCTCGCGCAGGGACTCGCCCATCCCGCCGCGGCTGAGACGAACACTGTGCAAGGCGACCCCCGGCGCGGCTGACTGCATGCGCGCGAACAGTTCCGGAATAACCAGCGGCTCCAGCGCCTCACGAATGCCCACCACGAACGTTCGCTGACTGCGCCTCGGCTCGAAGCGCACCTCTGGCAAGAGCAGATCCCGCAAGGCCAGTAGCTGCATTTGCAAGGCCGGCGCCAGGCGTTCTGCCCGGGCGGTCGGCCGCAAGCGCCGGCCGTCACGCACGAACAGCACATCGTCCAGCGCCACCCGCAAACGCCCCAGCGCGTGGCTCACGGCCGAGGGCGTCAAATGCAGCGTCGCGGCCACGCGGCCGAGATGGCGATGCTCCCAAATTGCTGCAAAAACCCGCAACAGGTTCAGGTCCAGCCGCTGCCAGCGTTGCTCGGGGCGATCCGCGTCTGTCACTTCATGCACAGAATTCATTACGTTTATGAATATAAATCGCTTCATTCATAGCATCGCCCTGACTAGACTGCGGTGCAACTTAACAATCCGGAGACACCATGGATTTCCAGCCCAGCGTCCGCAGCGCGGAATTGCGCGACCAGGTCCGCGCGTTTATCGACGAGCACATCACCCCCATCGAGGCCGATTACCACGCCGCCCTGGCCACCCAGAATCACGGCGGCGACCACACCCGCTGGACGGTGCCACCCGAACTGGAGGAGCTGAAAGCCAAGGCCCGCAAGGCCGGCCTGTGGAACCTGTTCCTGCCCGACGCGGACGTGGGCGCCGGGCTGTCGAACGTCGAGTACGCCGTGCTCGCCGAGCAGATGGGCCGCAGCTTCATTGCGCCGGTGGTCTTCAACTGCAACGCTCCGGACACCGGCAACATGGAGGTGCTGTGGAAATACGGCACCGCCGAGCAGAAGGCGGAATGGATGACACCGCTGCTCGACGGCACGATTCGCAGTGCGTTCTGCATGACCGAGCCCGATGTGGCCTCGTCCGATGCGACCAACATGGCGGCCACGGCGGTCATTGAAGGTGACGAGATTGTGATCAATGGCAAGAAATGGTGGACCACCGGCATCGGCCATCCGCAGTGCGAACTGATCATCTTCATGGGCGTGACCAACCCCGACGCGCCGCGGCATGGCCGGCACTCCATGGTGCTGGTACCCCGCCGCGCCGCGGGCGTGAAGGTGGCGCGCATGCTGACCGTCTTCAACGATTACGACGAGCCCTTCGGCCACGGCGAGGTGCATTTCGACAATGTGCGCGTGCCGCTGAGCAACATGATTTCGCCATGGGGTGACGTGACGGAAACGGTCCGCCGCGCGGTTCTTGAAATCGCGAAGCGATTGGAGTGTTCAGTAGTTTGG
>JBDNBC010000095.1:0-5198 GCA_039768115.1 Oceanococcaceae bacterium | reverse complement strand
GGGCTCATGTAGACGCTCCTTCCGTGGTCACGGCAGCACCGGCGTTCAGCCGCTCCTGCACCACTTTTCGTAACGAGAAAACCAGGCGCACATCGTTGCCGTCAGGAAAGGCACCGGACACATAAGGCGCCATCTCCGCCATCAGCAGGCCGCTGTCACTGCGTACGTCGACCGCGCGCATGTCCGCCCGGGCAAAACGCCGCAGGCCACTGACCGCATCGACCAGAAACCCCACCGGGTTGCTGGCATCCGCCAGCACCAGATAACGGTTGCGGCTGTGCGCCGGCGTGCGCGTATCCAGCAGGCAGTGGCCGAGGTCATAGAGCGGCACGACGGTGCCGCGCAGGTTGGCCAACCCGCGCAACCACGGCGGCGCGTTGGGCACCAGTGTGATGCGCGGCGGCGACAGCACTTCGGCCACCTGACTCTGCGGCGCCAGAAAACGCTGCGTGCCGATACGGAACCCGATCCCCGACCAGTCATCACGCAGGCTTTTGGCACCGGCCTGCTGGACATGGCGCGCGTTGAGATCCGCCAGAGCAGTAAAAATGTCCATCGCCGTCAGGCCGTGGTCAGGTGCTTGCGAACCGCCGCCAGCAGTTCGTCCCGGCTGAACGGCTTGGTGAGGTAGTCGTCGCAGCCCACAATGCGACCGCGTGCGCGATCAAACAGCCCGTCCTTGCTTGATAGCATGATGACCGGGGTTTGCGCGAACCGCGCATTACTCTTGATCAGCGCGCAGGTCTGATAGCCATCCAGGCGCGGCATCATGATGTCGACGAAGACCAGCTGCGGCTCCTTTTCGGCAATCACGGCAAGCGCCTCAAAACCGTCCGAGGCCATCGTCACCCGTGCGCCCGCTTTCCCCAGTAGCGCCTCAGCCGTTCGTCGAATCGTCTTGGAGTCGTCGACGACCATCACGTGCACGCTGTTGAGATCGGCTCCGTCCATGTCTTCTCCCAAGGTTTATATCGGCCGCCACGCCTTTGTGCTGGCGGGGTCAACCCGTCTTCCCAAATGCGGCGAGTTGTATCACATTGATGCGACGCCCCCAACCGTGGCCGCCGCACCGATGGGCTCGACCCATGCCCGCACGATGCCGCAAATCTGAATAGCGCGCACCGCCATGTGGGGCATCCACCGCTACACTGCCAGACCTTGCATGGAATCCGGACCCGCCGTGACGTCTGCACCGCATCTCACCAGCCCCACGCTAGCGCCGCTGCGCGCGCTGGAGCACACCTGCATCACTCGCCATGCCGACATCGAGGCCTGGCTCCATCGCCAGTTCCTGCAAACGCCGGCATCGTTCTACAGCTCGGTCGACATCCGCAATGCCGGCTGGAAAATGGCTCCGGTGGACACCAACCTGTTCCCGGCCGGTTTTAACAATCTGGCGCCCGCGCTGACACCGTTGATTCGCAATGCGTTGCAGACCGCAATCCAGCGGATTTGTCCGCAGGCCGCGACAGTCCTACTGATTCCGGAAAACCACACACGCAACCGCTTCTATCTCGACAACATTGCGCGGCTGTTTGACCTGCTCACCAGCGGCGGCTTCGAAGTGCGTCTGGGCAGCGTGGACCCGGACGCCCCGGCTGTGCAGGAGCTGACCAGCGCCAATGGCCAGCAGCTAACCATTCACGCCACACAGCGGGTCGGTGGGCGGGTCATGGTGGACGGTTTCGACCCCTGTGTCGTGCTGCTCAACAACGACCTGTCCAGCGGCTTGCCGGCGGTTCTCGAGAACCTCGAGCAGCCCTTGCTCCCCCCTTCGGCGCTGGGCTGGAACAAGCGACTCAAATCCGATCACTTCGGGATTTACGCGCAAGTGGCCCAGGGTTTTGGCGATATGCTCGACATCGACCCCTGGCTGGTCGACCCGCTCTGGCGCAACTGCGGCCAAGTGGATTTCATGAAACGCGAGGGCGAGGAGTGCCTGATCCACAACGTGGATGCGCTGCTCGGTGCCACGGCCGCAAAGTACGCCGAGCACGGCATCGACGACTCACCGTATGTCGTCATCAAGGCCGATGCCGGAACCTATGGCATGGGGATCATGATCGCGCGCAGCGTGGATGACGTGCGCGAACTCAACCGCAAGCAGCGCAAGAGCATGGCCGCCACCAAGGGCCGCAGCGTGTCGCAGGTCATCCTGCAGGAAGGCGTACCGACGGCCGAGCGGGTCAACGGCGCGATCGCGGAGCCGGTGTTCTACTGTGTCGAGCACAACGTCATCGGCGGGTTTTACCGGGTTCACACTGAACGCGGCCGCGACGAGAACCTCAACGCGCCCGGCGCGCATTTCGAGCCCTTCGCCATTGCCGACAGCTGCAGTTGCCCCGATGCCGAGCGGGACTGCGACGCCCAGCCCAACCGCCTCTACGCCGCCGGCGTAATTGCCCGTCTGGCCGCACTGGCCGCCGCCCGCGAGATTGCCCGCGTCAACGGAGAAGCCGCATGAGCGGATTAATGGTGCTTTTCGTTATGGACCCGGTGCCGGGCCTCAAGCCGCACAAGGACACCAGCCTGGGCCTGGTGCGCGAGGCTCAGCGTCGCGGCCATCAGTGTCATGCGTGCACCGCCAATGACCTGGGCCTGCGCGATGGCGAGGCCCGGGTGCGCAGCCGTGCGCTCTCGGTCGACCTCGACGCGACGCCGTTCTACACCCTGGGCCCGCGCGAATCCCGGCCGCTGAACGATTTCGCCATTGTGCTGATGCGCACCGACCCCCCGGTGGACGCGACGTACGTATTCGCCACTCAGGTGATGGACCTGGCCGGGCCGGGGACCCGCGCTCTCAATCGCCCCGGAGCATTGCGGGACTTCAACGAGAAACTCACCATCGCGCGCTTCCCCGAACTGTGCGCGCAGACCATCACCAGCGTCCATGCCGACGAACTGCGCGCCTTCGCCCGCGAGCAGGGCGCCATCGTGATGAAGCCGCTGGACGGCATGGGCGGCAAGTCGATATTTCGCACCGGCGGGGACGACCCCAACCTGTCGGTGATCATCGAAACGCTGACCGACAGCGGCCAGCGGCCGGCCATGGCCCAGGCCTACCTGCCCGCGATTCGTGATGGCGACAAGCGGGTGCTGATGATCGACGGCAAGCCCTGGCCGCGGCTGCTGGCCCGGGTGCCGCTGGCGGGTGAGTCACGCGGCAACCTGGCCGCCGGTGGGCGCGGTGACGTGCGTGACCTGGGGCCGGCCGAGCAGCGCATCGCCGAAACTGTCGGCCCCTGGTTGCGCGAGCAGGGCGTGCGCTTTGCCGGCCTCGATGTCATTGGCGGACACCTGACGGAAATCAACGTCACCAGCCCCACCTGCGTGCGCGAGATCGAAGACCACGATGGCAGCAACATCTGCGCCGCCCTGTGGGATGCCTTCGAGCGTGAGTGACCGCCTGCGCGCGCTGATTCCTGCCAGCCTCCTGATTCTCGCCCTGCTGGCGGGCGTCTGGCTCACGCGCCCCGCCGAACCCGCGCAGCACAGCCTGCGCTTATACGGCCTGGGTACGCTGATTGACGTGCAGATTGCCGGGCACCTGAATGATGCGGACTATGTGCGCATCGAGCGCGACCTGGTCGCGCGGCTGGAGGCCTTCCAGACCCGCTGGAGCGTGCTGCGCGACGGCGATCTGGGCCAGCTCAATGCGACCCTGGCCGAGGCGCGCAGCGCGCCGGTAGCGGCTCCACTGGTGCCACTCCTGCAGCGCGCCCAGGACATTTGTCAACGCAGTGACGGGCGCTTTGACCCGGCCATCGGTCGCTGGATCGCCTTGTGGGGATTTGAGAACGACGAGGCCATGCGTACGACCCCCCCTCGACCCGAAGAGATTTCGGCCCTTCGTTCCCCGAGCTGGTGTGCGGCACGCTTCGCCAGCAGCGAGGCCGGTGTCAACGTGACCTTGCCGCAGGCGGGCGCCCGGCTGAACTTCGGCGGCATGGCCAAGGGCGAAGCCGTGGAGGAACTGCTTGAGGTTCTGCACGCGGCAGGCCAGCGGAATGTGCTCGTCAACGCCGGTGGGGATCTCAAGGTCCTCGGCCAGTCCGTCGACCGGCCCTGGCGCATTGGCATTCGTGACCCGCGGGCCGAAGGCACACCGCAGGCACTGGCGGCCCTGGCCTTGCGCTCTGGCGAAGCCCTCTTCAGCTCCGGCGACTACGAGCGTTATTTCGAGCATGCGGGCGTGCGGTATCACCACCTGCTTGACCCGGCTACGGGCATGCCGGGACGACGCGCCATCGCGGCCACGGTTCTGCACGACGATGCCGCGCTGGCCGATGCCGCATCGACGGCGCTGTTCATTGCCGGCCCGGACGCCGCGCCAGCCGTCGCCGCAGCACTGCAGGTTGACCAGTGGATGGTGATCGATACCGCCGGCGTGCAACACACCAGCCCCGCACTGCGCGCACGGCTGGAAGATTTGAATGAAGCTGCGCCGGGCTGACGGGTTGCTACTGGCGCTGGCCCTGCTACTCGAGGGCGCACTGATCGGGCGCTACTGGCAGCCCCGCAGCACCGGCCATACCGCTCTGGTGCAGGGGCCGACCGAGCAGATCCGCGTGGATCTACGCCGCCCGCAGCAACTGCAGATTCAGGGAGCGCAGGGGCCGAGCACACTGGTCGTTCGTGACGGCGCCATCGCGTTCACCGATTCGCCCTGCCAGCGCAAGCTGTGCATTCGCAGCGGTGCACATCGGCATGCCGGCGCCACCACGGCCTGCGTTCCCAACCGGGTCAGCGTCAGCATTGCGGGCCGCCGCGTGGACGGTTTTGATGCCCTTCACTACTGACCATGCGTCCGCGACGCGGACCCTGCCCGCAGGCGACCTGCGCATTGCCCGCTATGCGGCGCTGGCAGCGGCCATTCACGTCCTGGAGGCCGGCCTGCCGGCGCCGGTGCCCGGCGTCAAGCTCGGGCTGGCAAACATCATCACCTTGATCGTGCTGTGGCGGCATGGGCTGGGTCCGGCGCTGGCCGTCACCCTGCTGCGCATCGTGCTGTCCGGCATCGTGCTCGGCACCCTGTTCTCGCCCACCTTCTGGCTCAGCCTGACCGGGGGACTGGCCGCGATGGCCGCGCTGGGCCTGGGCCAACTCGGCCGCCGGCTCCCGCCGGCCTGGGCGCCCGGCCCGGTCGGCCTGAGCCTGCTCGCGGCCTGCGCCCATATTCAGGCGCAGTTCTGGCTGGC
>JBDNBC010000094.1:0-7867 GCA_039768115.1 Oceanococcaceae bacterium | reverse complement strand
CGATCATGATTGCCGGGGGGCTGGGCAACCTGCGCCCCGAGCACGCCCTGAAACAGGACCTGCGCGCCGGTGATCTGGTCGTCGTGCTGGGCGGGCCTGGCCTGCTGATCGGTCTGGGCGGCGGCGCGGCCTCATCCGTACATGCCGGCGCGTCCAGCGAAGCGCTGGATTTTGCCTCCGTGCAGCGCGCCAACCCGGAGCTGGAGCGCCGCTGTCAGGAGGTCATCGATGCCTGCTGGCAGCGCGGTGAGAACAACCCCATTCGCACCATTCATGATGTGGGCGCGGGTGGCCTGTCCAATGCGATTCCCGAGCTGCTCAATGACAGCGAACTGGGCGGCGACATCGACCTGGATGCCATCCCTTCGGCCGACCCCTCGCTATCGCCCATGGAGCTGTGGTGCAACGAGTCGCAGGAGCGCTATGTCATCGGCATTGCGCCCGAGCATCGGGAGCTGTTTGCGGAGTTGTGCGCCCGCGAGCGTTGCCCTTTTGCCGTGGTCGGTGTGGCCACGGCGCAGCAGCATCTGCGCGTCGCCGGACGGGCCGGGGTGGCCGTCGATCTGCCGATGGCCACCTTGCTCGGCAGATTGCCGCGCATGCAACGTACGGCCGGGCCGGTTTTCGTGCAGCGGCATGAAGCCAGTGTTGTATCGGTGGATTTGCCTGACGCCATCAGCCGCGTTCTGCAGCTGCCGGCCGTGGCCAGCAAGAAATTCCTGATCACGATTGGTGACCGCAGCGTCGGCGGGTTGACGGCGCGCGACCAGATGGTGGGGCCCTGGCAGGTGCCGGTGGCCGATTGTGCGCTGACCTTTGCGGGATATGCCGGCGTCTCGGGCGAGGCCATGGCCATGGGTGAGCGCACGCCAGTGGCCATTCGTGCGCCCGCGGCAGCAGCGCGGCTGGCGGTCGCCGAAAGCCTGACCAACATTCTGGCCGGCGGCGTACAGGCGCTGTCCGATATTCGTCTGTCGTGTAACTGGATGGCGGCCGCCGGCGAGCCGGACCAGAACACCGCGCTGCTTGACGCCGTCGAGGCGGTCGGGCGCGAGATGGGGCCAGCGTTGGGCGTGGCCATTCCGGTTGGCAAGGATTCGCTGTCGATGCAGACGCGCTGGGACGATGCCGAGGACGGTTCGCAGTGTTCAACGTCGCCGGTATCGCTGATTGCGTCCGCCTTCGCCCCGGTGGCCGATGTCACCCAGCAGCGGACTCCGCAGCTGCAGCCGGTGACGGATTCCGTCGTGTTGGCGGTGCGTCTGAACGATCAGCGGCGGCTCGGCGGCTCGGCCCTGGAACAGGTATTCGGTGCGGATTACGGCCGCAGTGCGGATGTGGACGACCTGGCGCGCTGTCGGCAGGTACTCGAGGCGCTCATTACCGTGCGTGAATCCTGCCTGGCCTGGCACGACATCAGTGACGGTGGCGCGCTGGTGGCGTTGCTGGAAATGGCTTTCGCCGGGCGTGTGGGCCTGGATATCGCGGTGCCCTCTGCGGCCATCGCCAACGAACTCTTCAGTGAAGAGGTCGGGGTGCTACTGCAGGTGCCGGCGGCGCATCATGAGGCGGTGGAGCGGGCCTTGCGTACGGCCGGGGCAGACCTGCAAACCGTGGCTACACCGCGGGGCGATGAGCTGATCCATATTCGTGATGCGGCCGGTGCGGAGCTGTATTCCGGCACCCGGGCGGCCCTGGAGGCCCAGTGGGCCTGCACCAGCTACGCGCTGCAGGCGCGGCGGGATGACCCGTCCTGTGCGGCGTCCGAACATGCGCTCATCGACGAAGATCAGGGCCTGTATGCGGCGCTAAGTTTTGCCCTGCCCAGCGCGCCGACCGTGGCGCGCTATCGGCCTCGCGTGGCCATTCTGCGCGAGCAGGGCGTTAACGGCCATGTGGAAATGGCCTGGATGTTTCATCGCGCCGGGTTTGAAGCCGTGGACGTGCACATGAGCGACATCCTCAGCGGGCACACGGATTTGCGCGCATTTGCCGGCCTGGTCGCGTGCGGCGGGTTTTCCTACGGCGATGTGCTCGGCGCGGGGCGCGGCTGGGCGGCGACCATTCGGCATAACCCGCGGGCACAGGCGGAGTTTCAGCAGTTCTTTGGGCGTGACGATACCTTCGCGCTGGGCGTGTGCAACGGCTGTCAGATGCTCTCCCAGTTGCGCGACATGATCCCCGGTGCCGATCACTGGCCTGATTTCGAACCCAATGCCGGCGGCCGTTTCGAGGCACGGCTGAGCATGGTCGAGGTGCCGGCGTCGCCGTCCATCCTGCTGCAGGAGATGCAGGGTTCACGGTTGCCAGTGGTGCTGGCCCATGGCGAGGGGCGGGCACAGTTTCGCGATACCCGACAGCAGGCCGCAGCGCAGCCCTATGTGGCTCTGCGCTACGTGGATCGGGTGGGGCAGCCCACCGAGCGATTCCCGCTCAATCCCAACGGGTCGCCGGCGGGCATCACCGGCCTGTGCAGTACGGATGGGCGCGTGACGATCATGATGCCGCACCCCGAGCGGCTGACCCGGGCAGAGAGCTTCTCCTGGTATCCGGCCGAGTGGGCGGGGCAGGAATCACCCTGGTTGCAGATGTTCGTGTCGGCGCGGCGCTGGGTGGATTAACCGCCGCGGCGTTCAGGCGGTGTCGCGCAGAATGCGCAAGGCACTGTTCTTGCCGGACATCAGGCTGCCCACGACGCCGTGCCCGGCCCGGGTTGAGGCGCCTGCCAGGTAGAGCCCGTCCACCGGGCCACGGTAGCCGGGCCGTCGTTGCATGAACTGAGTGGGCGTGGCAGCCAGCCCGTAGCCGGTCCCGTCGGTAGCCCGGGTGTAGCGGCTGTGAGTCATGGGCGTGGCCGATTCGCGAAAGGTCACATTGGCGGCGCTCCCCGGAAACAGCCGGTCGAGGCGGCCAATCAGGTCGTCTTCGATGCGCTGTTTGTGCTCCTGGTAGCGTGCCGATTTCTTGTACTTCCAGTTGATCAGCGCATCAGGCTCTACACCCCACAGCGTCGGGTCGCCGGGCAATACGGTCATCACCTCGACCGAATCCTCGCCGGCCGGCGCGTGATGGGGCGAGTCCGGGTCTTTCAGTGTGGCGGCGGTGATGTAGCAGCCGCGGGGCTGCAGATCACGGGCCGCATAGAAGGTCTCCATGTCGGTGCCATCGAACTGCCAGTAATTGCCGTTGCGCATGCCGCGGCTGCGCATGTCGCCGCGGACGTTCAGGCAACAAATGTACAAAGCGGCCGCCATCTCCAGCTGCGGACGGCGAGCCCGCCAGCTGTCATCGAGCGCCTCGGGCGGGAGCAGGGTGTCGAGCGTCAACGGCAGATCGGCCGCCGAGATCACTGTCTGCGCCTGTACCGTGTACTCCTGGCCTTTGTAAACCTCGGTGCGAACGCCGACGGCGCGGCCATCCTCGACCAGGATCTGCGCAATACCGCGACGTAAATGCACGCTGCCGCCGTGCGCCTCGATGGTGTCGGCCAGCCGGTCGGCGATGACCTGTCCACCGCCTACCGGGTAGTACGCCCCCTTGAAATAGTGATTGACCAGCCCGCCATGCAGAGCCGCACTGACCTTGCTCGGGGGCAGGCCGTAGTCGCCGCTCTGGCCGGCGATGACGGCTCGCAGCAGCGGGTCATCGGTGCAGGTGTCGAGCAGGTCGGCCAGGGTGCCGTTCAGAAACCGGCTGGCCAGACGTCCGCGGGACAACGCCTCCCAGGCCAGTCGCATGCCCGGTTTATGACGGCTTGAGGCGCGCATCATGTGGTCGATTTCATGCAGGAATCGCATGTAGCGACTGATCCCCCGATGTGCACGCGGGAAGTGCGCCAGCAGCCGCTCCTGATAGGCGTCCCAGCCCTTGGGAATACGGAATTCGAGTTCGGGGAAGACCAGCGTGTCGAACCCGTCAGGGACGAGTTCGGCGTACGCCAACTCGATGCCGACCTCGCGCAGGAGGGTAGGGATGCCGCCATCGGGGCCGCAATCACCGATGTAATGCAGGCCGATATCGAAGTTGCGCCGGCTGCGCGGGCCGCCGCGCGAGAACATCGTGCAGCAGCCGCCGGCGACGTAGTGTGGATCAAAGATCGCGACCGACTGCCCGGCCTGGGCCAGACGCGCGCCGGCCATCAGGCCGCCCAGCCCGGCGCCGACGATGGCGACATCCACCTGCGCCGGAGGCGTGGCCTTCACCCGTCGCTTGGTGGCATGGGTCGGGTCGTAATCAAGCATCGGCAATCCCTTGAACGGGCCCGGCGAAGGGGCCGGGGAACGGGCAGAACGGGGCGGGAGGGCAGGTCGCGCGCCCGTGGCGCCTCACTTCTCCTCGCCCTCGACTATACGTCAGCGCTGCGTAGCGCCGACAATGGGTGCATGGTGGAAAACAACGTACACGGCCCGCTGTGGGGCGTTCTCATTGGCCGCTTTCAGCCGTTCCATGACGGCCATGCCTATCTGGTGCAGCAGGTACTGGAAGCGACGGACGGTGTGGTCATCGTCATCGGCTCGGCGTTTGCGGCGCGGTCACTGCGCAACCCGTGGAGTTTCGCCGAACGCCGCGAGATGCTTCTGGCCGGCGTGCCGGAGGCGCTGCATCCGCGCATTCGCGTCGTCGGCATGCCGGACGTGTTCTACGACGAGGCACGCTGGTTGCGCGGTGTCGTCAACGCGGTCGAGGGCGCCGCGCCGGACGATGCCCGCATCTGCCTCTACGGCCACACCAAGGACGCCAGCTCCTATTACCTCGCGCTGTTCCCCGATTGGGAGTATCGCGAAGAGCCGAACTACCGCAACCTTTCGGCTACGCCGATGCGTGAAGCGATCCTGGCACGCGACCCGGATACGGTCGATGCCCTGATCGATCTGTTGCCGGACTCAGAAATGCCGCGCGGCGTGCGCGACTGGCTCAAGGCCTTTGCGCGCACGGCCGATTACCGGCAGTTATTGAAAGAGGCGCGCGCGATCCGCGCGTTCAAGCACAGCTGGGCCGGCAGCCCCTATCCGCCAATGTTCATCACTGTGGATGCGCTGGTTACCTGGCGCGAGGACGTGCTGTTGATTCGCCGCGGCGGCTATCCCGGGCACGGGCTGCTGGCGCTGCCGGGCGGATTCCTTGACCCGGGGGAGCGCATCGAAGCGGCCGCCCGCCGGGAACTGGCCGAGGAAACCGGCCTTGATGCGGGGGGGCTCGCTCCGCAGCAGGTGTTTGTCGCCGACCATCCGGATCGCTCGGATCGGGGTCGCTTCGTCACCCACGTCTTTCATTTCGCACTTGACCCCAGTCGTCCACGACCGGCCGTGCAGGGCGGAGACGACGCCGCCTCCGCCGACTGGCATGCACTGGGCTCGCTACCGGCCGCGCAACTGTTCGAAGATCACCTGCAAATCCTGCAGCACATGCTCGGCACGGCGCGGGTGCGCTGCGCAGATATCGCGCCCGCCGGTTAGTCCCGATCAGCCGTGCAATTTACGGTGCTTGGCCCGGGCGTTGATTCCCGCGTCGGCCCCTTTGCGCTTCTTGTGATCTTCGGCGTAGTCCTGCCAGTTGCCCTCGTGATACACCACTTCGCCATCGTCCTCGAAGGCGAGGATGTGCGTGGCGATGCGGTCAAGGAACCAGCGATCGTGCGAAATCACCAGCACACTGCCGGCGAAGTTCAGCACGGCCTGCTCGAGCGCGCGCAGCGTCTCCACATCGAGATCGTTGGTGGGCTCGTCCAGTAGCAGCACGTTGCCACCCGATTGCAGCAGCTTGGCCAGATGCACGCGGTTGCGCTCCCCGCCGGAGAGGTCGCCGATGCGCTTTTGTTGGTCGGTGCCCTTGAAGTTGAAGCGGCCGACGTAGGCCCGTGACGGAATCTCGTAGTTGCCGACACGCAGGATGTCCTGGCCGTGCGAGATGTCTTCCCAGACCGTCTTTTTTCCATCCAGTGCATCGCGGCTCTGGTCGACATAGCTGATCTGCACGGTGTCGCCGAGCACAATCTCGCCGCCGTCGGGTTTTTCGACGCCCATTAGCATGCGAAACAGGGTCGATTTTCCGGCCCCGTTGGCACCGACGATGCCCACCACGGCGCCGCGCGGCACGGTGAAGTTCAAGTTCTCGTACAGCGTCCGTTCACCAAACTTCTTGGTGACATCGGTGACTTCGATGACCTTGTCGCCCAGGCGCTGGCCTACCGGGATATAGATTTCGTTGGTTTCAGAGCGTTTCTGGAATTCCTGCGAGCTGAGCTCCTCGAACTGCTTGAGGCGCGCCTTGCTCTTCGATTGCCGCCCCTTGGGGTTGGAGCGCACCCACTCCAGCTCGGCCTCGATGGCTTTCTTGTGCGCGGCCTCGGCCTTATCTTCCTGCGCCAGACGCTTGTCCTTCTGTTCCAGCCATGAGGAATAGTTGCCTTCCCACGGAATGCCGTGGCCGCGATCCAGTTCCAGAATCCAGCCGGCGACGTTATCAAGGAAGTAGCGATCGTGGGTCACCGCGACCACGGTGCCGGGGAAGTCGTGCAGGAATTTCTCCAGCCAGTCCACGGACTCGGCGTCGAGGTGGTTGGTCGGCTCATCGAGCAGCAGCATGTCCGGCTTTTCAAGCAGCAGCTTGCATAGCGCAACGCGACGGCGCTCGCCGCCGGACAGCGTTTTGATCGACGCATCCCAGTCCGGCAGATTCAGCGCCGCCGCAGCCTGGTCAAGCTGGCGGTCCAGATCCCAGGCATCGGCGGCTTCGATCTTGTCCTGCAGGTCCCCTTGTTCAGCCATCAGCGCCTCAAAGTCGGCCTCCGGGTCGGCCATGGCCTCGGACACGGCGTTGAATCGGTCGAGCAGCGCCTTGGTTTCGCCCACGCCTTTCTCCACTTCATCACGCACCGTCAGGGCGTCATCCAGCTGGGGCTCCTGTGGCAAGTAGCCGATCTTGATGCCCGGCTGCGGCCGCGCCTCGCCCACGATGTCGGTATCCACGCCAGCCATGATGCGCAGCAAGGTTGACTTCCCCGCGCCGTTGTAGCCCAGCACGCCAATTTTGGCGCCGGGGAAAAAGTGCAGGGAAATATCGCGGAGGATCTGCTTTTTCGGCGGGACAATCTTGCCCACCTTGGTCATCGAGAAAACGTACTGGCTCATCGCGGGGGATTGCTCGGAGTGATCGGCGGAAGAGGCAAGGATTCTACCGTGCTGACGCTGATGGAACCGATGGGGACAGGGGCTGTCGGTGACATGCTGCAGATGTCATCCCGAGTGGGGTTTGCTGACGACGACCGTGTACGAGACGTCGGACACAACATGTCCTGAAATTGTCATTTGCAGTTATGTCGAGTGTGCGTAGACTGAGCCACTCAGGAGATTTTCAACAATTTAGAGGTGCGACCGGATGGACACGTCCACGGTTCTGGGGCTGACTTACGTCACTGTTGCGATCATCGCAGTGCTGACGATCTACGCATTGCTGACGAGCCGCGCGCGCGTGGTGTCCTTTGCTCCGTCGCTGCTGACCAGCATCGGCATCTTCGGGACCTTCCTCGGGATCACCGTGGGGTTGGCGGGCTTCGACCCGGATAACGTCACCTCCAGCGTTCCCAAATTGTTCGGTGGCATCAAGCTCGCATTCTGGACGTCTGTCGCCGGGATCCTGGGTGGCATTCTGGTGCGCTTTCGCATTCTCTTCAGCGGTATCCCCGAGCGGGGCACCAAGCCGGCGACGGCGGATGATGTGGTTGAGGGCCTGGATAGCCTGCGCGAGGTGCTGGTCGACACGAAGGCGTCGCCGCTGCTGCGGTCATTGCGTGAGCTGCAGGAAAGCACGGCCGAGCACTCGGCGGACCAGGTCAAGGAAATGTCTGCGGCCATCCACGCGCTGCAGG
>JBDNBC010000093.1:0-8424 GCA_039768115.1 Oceanococcaceae bacterium | reverse complement strand
TTGACGTTGTGCTGCACCCACGCGGCCGGCAGGTTCTGTGCTGATGGCGCTGTGCCCTCCTGCGCGGCAATCTCGGCTGCGCGCCGGGCGTAATCCGGACGACGAAAGCTGCCGCGCATGTGCGCGATGACCTTCGGTTGCAATCGCAGCGTGTCGTCATCAGCCAGCTCTGCGAATACGGCGTCCACGGCGTCGCGGAACGCATCGAGGCCCTGCTCCTTGACCAGGATCTTGATGCGCGCCTTGTATTTGTTATCCCGCCGGCCAAGCCGGTTGTAGACCCGCAGGATGGCCTCGAGATAAGCGAGCAGCTGTACCGCTGGCAGGTCTTCGTGAATCACCTGCCCCAGTATCGGCGTGCGCCCGAGGCCGCCGCCGACAATGACCCGAAATCGTGTCTGGCCTTGTGCGTCATGATGGATTTGCAGGCCGATGTCATGCACATACGTGGCGGCACGGTCCTGGCTTGCCGCACTGACCGCAATCTTGAATTTGCGCGGCAAGTAGGCAAATTCCGGATGCAAGGTGCTCCATTGGCGAATGATTTCGCACCAGGGTCGCGGGTCTTCCACTTCGTCCGGCGTCACACCGGCGAATACGTCCGTGGTGGTGTTGCGAATGCAGTTGCCGCTGGTCTGGATGGCATGCATCTGAACCTCGGCCAGCTCGGCGAGCAGGTCGGGCACCCGTTCCAGAGCCGGCCAGTTGTACTGGATGTTCTGCCGGGTGGTGAAGTGCCCGTAGCCGCGGTCATAGCGTTCGCTGATATCCGCCAGGGCACGCAGCTGAACCGATGACAGCGTGCCGTAGGGGATGGCCACGCGAAGCATGGGGGCGTGGCGCTGCAAGTACAGGCCGTTCTGCAGTCGCAGCGGACGAAACTGTTCTTCGGTCAGCTCGCCGTTCTGGAAGCGGCGGGTCTGATCCGCAAATTGCCGGGCACGGCTGTCGACCAGAGTCTGGTCAATGGCATCGTATTGATACATCGCGGGTAGGGAGAGAGCAGGGATCACGTTCGTGATTATAGACCCCTATATTCTGAAATAACCGTAAAAAATCTAAAAGCAATAACAAAATAATATAAAGAAGCGCCACTCAGGAGAGCGGGCTGAGCGCGCTGAAGGCCGCCTCCCACAGGCGCCGATCCTCGGCGTGATCCCAGGTGACATTCCCGGCCAGCGCGTCGTTGCCATAGCGGTCGATGGCGCGCAGGGCCTCGCTGAGCGGGCGGAAGCCATAACTTCCCGACGACCCGGCGAGCTTGTGGACTTCGCCGATGTAGTGCTGCAGCGTATCCCGGTCACCGTCTAGCGGCGCCGCGGCGTGCAATGCGGCGCATCGCGCGGGTAGTTCGCGGGCATACGCATCGATGAGCTTCTGCACGGCAGGGGACAGGGGACGGGTCATCAGAAAACTTCCGGGTTAGAGGGGCTGGTGGGGCTGGGCCAGATAATGCTGGGTCTGCATTTCCTCCAGCCGGCTGATGGCGCGGGCAAACTCGAAGGCCAGACGCTGGCCTGCGTAGATCTGATTCAGCGGCACAGCCGCGGAGACGATCAGTTTGACCCGCCGATCATAAAACTCATCAACCAGATGCAGGAAGCGGCGGGCGGCATTCTCCCGGTCACGATCCATTTGTGGCACATCCGAGATCAGCACGGTGCCGAATTCGCGGGCGATCTCGATGTAGTCGGCTGCCGCCCGCGGGCCATCGCAAAGGTCAGCAAACGTGAACCAGGCGACATCATGTGACTGCGCTAGCACCGGCAGGTCCCGGCCGAGAATGCGCAAGGTGCCGGCGACGGGCCGCGCCGTGTGGCTCAGCCGCTGATAGGCCGAGCGGAGCAGCGCGTAAGTCGCCGGGCCCAGCGGATGGTGATAGGTGTGAGCACGGGTCAGCTCGCGCAGGCGGTAATCGGTGTCACCGTCGACACTCAACACCTGGCAATGGGTTTCGATGGCCGCGATGGCGGGCAGAAAGCGATCCCGCTGCAGGCCGTTGCGATACAGGTCCGCAGGCGCAATGTTCGAGGTGGCGACCAGCGTCAGGTTGCGCGCGAAAAGCAGGGTCATCAGCCGACCCAGAATCATGGCATCGGCCACATCGCTGACGAAGAATTCGTCAAAACAGAGCACGCGGGTTTCGGCGGCCAATTGCTCGGCAATCCGCTCCAGCGGGTCCGCATGACCGGAATGCGCCTTGATAGCGACGTGCACTTCGGCCATGAAGTGGTGGAAGTGCCGACGCTGGCTGATCGTCGCGGGCAGGCTGTCGGCGAGCAGGTCCATCAGCATGGTTTTACCCCGGCCGACGCCGCCATGCATGTACAAGCCCGGTATGGCCGCGGGGGTGTTCCGCCGGAAAAGGCGACGTGGTGCGGGTGCGGCGATCGCATCGGCAATGCGTTGCAATGCTTCTACGGCACGCTGTTGGGCACTGTCTGGCTGCAAATCACCAGCGTCGAGCAGGGCGTGAAATCGAGCAGAAGGGGAGTCGACAGCCCGGGCTGTCGAGTGGCGGCGCTCAGCCATGAACGCCCGACACGCGTCTGCGCATGATCCCGACCGCGGCACCGATCAGCAGTAGCAAGCCGAGCGAGGATCCGGATCCGCCAGACGAAGTCGGAGCGACACCCGCCAGGATGTGACGGCGATCTGTACCGCCCTCGATGCCGTCAAATCCGCCTGCACGCCATACGGCCGGGGTGGCCGGATCCGCATCCAGCGCGACATCCGCGGCGTCACGCCCGCTGAGTTCCAGTTGCAGGATGTCCTGCGGGTTCCAATCGGCCGGAATCACGGCCGACACCCGGAACTGGTCGAGACCGAAGCCCTCGGGTGCCGTCTCCCACTGGCCGTCGGTAACGTCGACAGGCCAGCGCTGGGCGCCGCTGACAAACGCCAGTTCAAGCGCGAGTTGCGCTGAGCGGCCGGGAAACGGGGCCACGTTGCCATCCACCAGCCAGCGCATGGGACGGTCAAAAGTCACGTGCAGCGCGACAGCCTCGCCGGGCTGTGGGGCGCGGAGTTGCCTTGCGTCCAATGTGCGTTGTGCTGTGCCCGTCGACCAGTCCGCAATATAGATCGGGCCGTCATTGCTGCGTACCTCCAGTGCCGGAACCCATGGCGGTCCGGCACTCAGCGTGGCACCGAGCAGTAGCATCTGGGTGGCATCCTGCCGCATCGCCGGAACGATGGCTTCAGGCAGAAGGAAGCCGTCATGGCTGACGCCCAGGCCGCCATATTCGCTGGCGCTGCGCTCGCGGCCGGGCTCCAGTTCAAGTGTGTACGCCGGCGCGCCGGCCTCGAAGGCGAACAGCTCATCGGTGGCACCAATGCCAAAGGTGCCGCAGCCCGCGCCGGTCGAGGGATTGCCCGTGGGCACGTTGGCGTAGGCTTGACGCGCCGCCAGCCGCATGCGATTGACCCAGTCATCGGCGGTGAGATCCAGGCGACGGTTACCGGTGCAATTCCAGAAATACAGCCGGCTGAAGCTGTGGACGTCTACGTACAGACGAAACTGATCGCGGGCGGCATTGGCGACCCGTTCGATCAGCCAGGCAACTTCTGGCTCCGAGCCGGCGGCCGGGCCGTGATAAAGAATGCTCGATGCTTCATTGCTGCTGCTGGCTCCCGCGCGCGTGGCCCAGAACGGAGGCAGATTGCGGTTCAGATCCACACCCTGCAGGGCGTCGGCGGCGGTGGTGAGATCGCCATCGCTGGCACGAAGGTTCTTGCGGCGCATGCGCCCATCACGTGGGTAGGCCGTATCGGCCACGCAGTCCGGCTGTGCGTCGGGAGTTTCGGGCGCCTCGCAGATGCGGGTGCGGTCGAATTCGTTCTGGGTCTGGGTGAATCCGTCCGGGTTGAGAACGGGCACCAGGCACAGCGGACGGGTCCGTGCGAGCCAGTCGATCAGCGGTTGCGCGCCGCGTTGCAGGGTCAGGCTTTCTGCCAATCCCAGCACCGCTTCCGGAGACGCCCATTCCCGCGCGTGGATGCCTCCGGTAATCAACACCTGCGGCGGCTGGTCGGGTGGCCCGAAGCAAAGTTCACGGATGTCCTGCCCATCTGTGCTTTGCGCGACGGTCTGTAGGCGGGGACCATCGGGCTGCAGGGCCAGTTCGTCCATGCGCAGATTGATGCCCGACAGGCTGCGAAAGCCGGCGAAGGGCTGGCTTTGTGCGCGGGCTTGCGGGACGGCATAACCGATGGCGATCGTGTCCGGGTCAGAATCCGCGGCCTCGACATAGCGTGCAATACGGGCATCGGCCAACAGCGGCCCGGCGGCCAGCAGGATCGCGACTGCGGCCGGGCCCGAGTACGCCATAGCGTGACCGATCATGGCTGCAGCTGCCCGAACTCTCGTTGGTAGTGCGCGACCAGCGCGTGCAGACGCTGCGACTTGGTCAGGTTCGTGCCCGTCACCTTGGCGGGTGCGGGGGTCGCGCCAAACAGGGTGTTTACGGCGAACCAACGGGCCAGGCCGGCTGCCAGTCCCGGTGTGTCGGCTCGATGATGGGCCGCATTGCGCAGCTGTGCCACGGCGCTGAGCTGACCCGCGTTGGCGCGGCGCGCCCATTCTGACCACGCGGACTCCGCCAGTGCCGGATTGGCCTCGGCACGGGTGAGAAGTGCCTCAGGGAGCGACGACCAGCGCGTATCCAGCCAGCGCAGACTGGCCCCGTTACGGGCACGGTCCAACAACGCCCCGGTCCAGGCGTCGTCTGCCTGGGGATGTGCCGCAATCGCCAGCAGCAAGGGCTCGGGCCAGTCATGCGCCGGCCCGGTCTGGCGAATGGCCGCAGGGAGTGTCGTGGACTCGCGTAAACGGACACCCCATGCAGCAGTCAGTGCTGGGTCCGCTGCGTGGGACCGTTGCGTCGGTAGGGGGGCGCTGTCATGCAATGCGGCCGCACGCGCCGCAATCTCCCAGCGTTGCAGGGTGGCCCGGGCGGCCGCGGCGATGGGGTAACGCGGGGCGTCGAGTCCGTGGCGATTTTCGCCCAGGTCTACGCGTTCCCGGCTGCGGTAGTCCTGCCATTGCGCGACCCAGTCACGGGTCGTGGCATCGGGTTCGACTAGCGGCTGCATGCGGCGGATTTCGGCGTAGACGGCGGCCTCGTCGACCGGGGACGACGGCTGCGCAAACAGCGGCATGGTCCAGACCCCTGCAAGTCCGATCAGCGCTGCGCTAACGTGTGACGCTTTCATCACCGCAGTGTAGCCAAAGTTGATTCCCGGTCCTGAGCCCGAAGCAGGGACATCCGGCGTGGCCATGGATGTGGTGGACGCGTTCACTGACCATCTGCTGGTCGAGGAAGGCCTGGCCGAGCGCACGGTGGCGGCATACCGCAGTGACGTATTGGCCCTGCTGGCCGCGGCCGATGGGCAGTCACGCGCATGGCAGACGCTGGACGTATTGGATCTGCAGAATTTGCTCGCGCAGGCGACGCATGCCGCCAGCACCCGGGCGCGGCGCGTGGCCAGCTGGCGGGCGTTTTTTCGCTGGGCCCACTCCCGCGGCCGCTGCGCAGTCGATCCGACCGGTGGGCTGGTTCGTCCGCAAGCACCGCGCAAGCTGCCCCGGGTGCTCAGCACGGCCGATGTTGATCGTTTGCTGGACGCGCCCGATGTGAGTCATCCCCGCGGGCTGCGGGATCGCACGATGATTGAATTGATGTACGCCACGGGCCTGCGGGTGACCGAGCTGGTGACGCTGCAGCCGCATCAGTTGCATCTGCAGGGGGGCTATCTGCTCGCTCAGGGTAAGGGCGACAAGGAGCGTCTGGTGCCGCTGGGCGCCGAGGCGTTGCATTGGTTGACGCGCTATCAGCGCGAGGCGTGGCCGGTGCTCGCCTCCACCGGATCGCGGCGCTGGCTGTTCCCGGGGCGGGCGGGACAGGCAATGACGCGTCAGAACTTCTGGCGTATTATCAAAGCGATGGCGGTTTCTGGTGGCATCAGCTCGACATTGTCGCCGCATGGTTTGCGGCATGCCTTTGCCACGCACCTGCTGGAAAATGGTGCGGACCTTCGCGCCGTGCAGATGCTGCTCGGGCACAAGGATTTGTCCACCACGCAAATCTATACCCACGTGGCCAACGCCCGGCTGGCGCGGATGCATGCCACACATCACCCCCGCGCGTGAAGCGGGGCACAATGGGCCGGCTTCACGGTCCGACTTTTCTCTTGATGCGCTACTTCGAATCCTTATGAACATATCTCTGAAGACGATCTCGGCACACTGCCGCTCCATCGGCCCGTTGCTGAGTCGTCAACTCGCGGCCGCCCTCGTGCTGGGTGCGGGCGTTGCCGCCATGCCGGTCGCCGCCAGTGAGATCGATGCGGTCCACGACAGCCTGCGGCAGGCTATGCCCAACCTGAAGAAGTCGGATATCCGCAAGAGCCCGGTGCAGGGCATCTATGAGGTCAACCGGGGGATGTCTTATTTTTACGTCACCAAGGATGGCCGCTATGTCTTCAGCGGTGATCTTGTCGACGTCAAGAACGGCCAGTCCATTACCGAATTGCGGCGCAAGGACGTGCGTATGGCGCAGATGAAGCAACTGGGTGACGAGGCCATGATTTCGTTCCCGGCGAAGAAGGAAAAATATGCGGTGACGGTTTTTACCGACATCGACTGCGGGTACTGCCGCAAACTGCATCGGGAAATGACCGACTACAACGATGCGGGCATCACCGTTCATTATCTTTTCTATCCGCGCAGTGGCCCGGGTACGCCCTCCTTCACCAAGGCCGAGAACGTCTGGTGCTCCGAGAACCAGAACATCGCCATGACCACAGCGAAGAATGGTGGCACCGTCGAGGCGCCGCAGTGCACGAACCCTGTCGGGCAGCACTACGAGCTGGGCCAGCAGATGGGTGTGCGCGGCACGCCGGCCGTGGTACTGCCGGACGGAGGTATGCAGCCGGGCTATCTGCCGGCTGATCGGTTGTTGGCGGTTTTGCAGCAGGCCAACTGAGATGAGTGAAGCAACCAATGTGGTCTGGCATGACCACCGAGTAACGCATGCCGACCGAGTGGCCAAGCGCAATCAACAGCCGGCGATCCTGTGGTTTACGGGTCTTTCGGGCAGCGGCAAGTCGACCATTGCCAATGCACTCGAAGTGGAATTGCTGCGCCGCGGGGCGTTCAGCTATTTGCTCGACGGCGATAACGTGCGCCATGGGCTGTGCAAGGACCTGGGTTTCACGGATGCCGATCGTGTCGAGAATATTCGCCGCATTGGCGAGGTGGCCAAGCTATTTGTGGACGCCGGGCTGATTGTCCTGACGGCCTTTATTTCGCCCTTTCGCGCCGACCGGGACATGGTGCGCGCCCTGGTGCCGGCGGGGCAGTTCATCGAAATATTCGTCGATACCGATCTGGCGGTATGCGAGGAGCGTGACCCCAAAGGCCTGTACAAGAAGGCGCGGGCCGGGCAAATCCCGCATTTCACCGGCATTGATTCCCCTTACGAGGCCCCCGAGGCACCAGACCTGGTGCTGCGCACGGTCGACGGCAATCCGGACGCCATGGCGCAACAGGTGGTGGCGCACCTGGTGAAACAGGGCCTGTTGCCGGGCTAAAGCCTGAGGGCACGCGCGGCGGCCTCCGTCTATTGATAAACGCATCGGCATCGGTCCCGCAGGGGCCACTGCCGCCAGGTCACTTTTATTCCGGGAGACAACATGACTGCAAACGCGACAGACAAGGTACGGGTCGAAGCCCGTGGCCATGTACTGCTGATCGGCCTGAACCGGCCGGAGAAGTACAACGCATTCGATCATGACGTATGGCATGGCCTCGGTCGTGCTTTTGCACGGCTCGACGAAGATCCGGAGCTGCGTTGTGGTCTCGTCTATGCCGAGGGCAAGCATTTCACCGCCGGTCTGGACCTGCCGCAATGGACGGATGTGTTTGCCGCGGGCGAGTGGCCGGAGATTCCGGCTGATGAGCGCGACCCGTTGGGGCTGCGCACCGAGCACCGCTGCCGCAAGCCACTGGTGATGGCCATTCACGGCATCTGCTACACCATTGGTATCGAACTGGCGCTGGCCGGTGACGTGCGCATTTGCGGGCGCAGCACGCGCTTCGGCCAGATTGAAGTCAAGCGCGGCATCATGGCTTGCGGGGGCGCCACGGTGCGCATGGTTCAGGAATTTGGTTACGCGAATGCCCAGCGATATTTGCTGACCGGCGATGAATTTACTGCCGAGACCGCACTGCGCATCGGCATGGTGCAGGACGTGGTGGAGGATGATCAGGTGTATGCCGCCGGCCTCGAGATGGCCGAGCGCATTGCCGCGCAGGCGCCACTGGCGGTGCAGGCCAGCCTGGCGTCGTCGCGCGCCTACCTGCGTGAAGGTTTCGACGCGGAGGCCGCGCGTCTGGTGGGCCGGGATGCGCCATTGATGTCG
>JBDNBC010000092.1:0-17704 GCA_039768115.1 Oceanococcaceae bacterium | reverse complement strand
CCGCATCAGCCGCCCGCCGCTAGTCCGCCGCTAGTCCGCCGCTAGTCCGCCGCGGCGAGACGCTGCGTGGGGTCGCCTCCGACATAGGCCGGCACTGGCACGATGGCGCGGATGCCCGGCAATGTCAGCCGCGCATCTGGCAGGCGATTCGCCCCGACCTGGGCCGCATCAACCAGCGCGGCCAGGTTGTCAAAGCGCAGCAGCTCGCCATTGCCCTGCTCCGCCACGAACAGATTCAGACCATCCCAGGCCAGGTCCCGCGGGTTACCCAACCGGGTGTCCGGGCCCATGATGCGCTTGGTGACCAGAATGGTGTCGACCAGAATCTGTGAAGCGGGGGTCCCCGCACGACCGATAATCAACAGGCTGCCGTCCGTATTGTCGCTGGGGTCGCCCGCCGCGGCCAGAAGAACCCGGTCGAGCTGCGGAATGTACTCAATGGCGTCGTAGCCGCTCGCGGCCGGCGCCGGCACCCCCGTACCGTCGTCCACCTGCGGTTGCACAACCAGCAGCGTACCCAGCGGTACTGGCGAAGAGGGATCGGCGATCAGCGACTCGAGATAACGGTCGAAGTTGCGGATGATCCCGAACGACCCGACGCCCCCCTCTTCCGGCACGAAGCTGATGTAGAGGTCACCGCGAACGCCATCGTAATCCAGGTCCGTGGGGACCAGATTGATGTCTTCATTGCCGACCGTGCGCACCGTTTTGATTCGCGCACCGAGGCGATCACCGTTGCCACAAACGGTATGAATGCTCAACCCGGGAACGTCCTCCGTGAGCCCGCCCCCATCCGCCGCAATCAGCAAGCCGAATTCGTCGATCACCAGTGACGCCCGCACATTCTCGGCGCCATTCAAGGCGATGCTGCGATCCCGCAGTGCGCTGGGGCTGATGGCGGGCATGGCCAGACGGTTCTTGGCCACGGAGTTGAGCACCCGGGTGGTGGACAGTCCTTCCTCGCCCGGAATCAATGGCGGCAGAATCGCCGGCTCGAAGGGCACTACACCGGTGGCGAACACATCACCATTAATCGCCAGCCCCAGACCGCGCACCTGCTCGTCGTCGGCCAGCGCAAACTGCAACCGCGGTGCGCCGCCCGATGGCAGCGCCACCAAACCGGCGTCCACCCGCAGCAGTTCACCCACCGGCGCGCCACCACTGTCGGTCTGGCGCAGAACCAGGACGGTTTCTACCGCCTGATCGAGGCCACCACGCACGTCATTGACATGTTGCAATGGCGGCCGCAAGTCGTCCACACCCGGTGAAATCCCCGTCCGCTGGTCTCGCGGAACAAGGATATTCTGCAAATACTCCGTATCCAGCGGCTGGACTACCAAGGAACCGGCACCGGCCACTTGCAATGGCGTGTCGGCCGGCGCGGGGCGGCGCGTCTCATCAAAGCCGCGGAAGATATCCGCGTACACATACACCCGATTATTGGCGGCATCCGCCACCACCAGATCCCGGCCATGCAGGGCCAGGTCAACCGGGTCCCCCAGCGGGTTGGCACCGTCCTGTCCACGCACGACGGCGTCTGCGGCAATCGTGCGGTCAAAGCCCGTCACCGATGCGGCTGTCACGTCGCTGAGAATAAAGATCGCGCCATCATTGCCGCCCGAAGCGGGTGCGGCGGCCAGCAGGTCCCCCACATCACTCACGATGAGACGGTCACTTTCACGGTGATAGGCAATGCCACGCAAGCTCGTGCCAATTTCGACGCTGGGATCACCCGGCTCACCCACCCGGATCAGGCCATCAATCTCGATCTGCTGGCCTACAGCGGTAGCGTCGTCATCGGCTTGCGCCCGCGCCAGCTCCACCTCATCGATAAAGTTTTCGAATACCGCAATGCGGCCGCTGTCCAGGGTGACGAATAGCGTGTCATCACGACCATCACCACGCCCTTCATCGGCGACATAAAACAGATCCCGCGGGAGCGCGCCCAATGGAATGTCTGCCACGAGCCCAACAGCCCCTCCCACGGCGCTTCCATAGACATGGATACCGCGCGCATCCTGAGTGCCGCCGCCACTGAAGGTATCGGCCACGATGACGTACCCACGGGCATGGTCAACTGCCACACCTGAATAGCTCTCGACCGCGCCCTCCCGCGCTAGCGTGTATCGACGGTCCCGGTCCGCATCGTCGGCGGTGTCGATGGCCGCAGTGTCATTCTGAATACGCTGACCGAACGCACAGACTTCTTGCACGCCACTGGCATCTGCATCATCGGTCTGCAGCAGGCGGCCGTCCGCCGTGAGCGCCAGGGCGCCATCAATCATGCGCTCCGCGGCGCCGGGGTCAAAACGGCCGAAATCCGTATCCGCGCTGAATACGCGGGCCGCATCCGGGTCGTCAGCCACAAAGCGCAGGATCTGCGCGGCCTCATCGACAACATACAAATGGGCCTGCTCAGCCGGCTTCGGCAGTGGGTACACCGTCACGGTCGTTGTCGCGGTATCCGTATTCGGCGGCGACGCATTGTCATCGACCGTGAGACGGAACTGAAGCTCGGTAACTTCCTGCACGGCAGGCGCGACGAACTCCGCCTCGGGGGTCGCATTGTTATTGCTACCGATAACGACGAAGGGTGATCCTGGGAGCGGCGGCTCTGCCGTTTCCAGCGTCCAGCGATAACGAATCACCGTGCCATCGGAGTCATTGGCCGATGCCGTGAGGATGACTTCTTCACCCTCGTTGGCCCGCACCTCCGGCACTGGCAGCTCAATCACCGGCGCCGATCCGCTGATCGGCTGCACCAGCGTGATGACCACGCGGGCGCTGCTCGAGGCGCCGAGGTTATCCACCGCGGTCAACTCGAAAGTCAGTGCGCGCCGGCCTTCATTCAGCACCGGCGCATCAAAAAATGGCGTGAGCGTGTTGGCGTTCTGCAACGCCACGACCTGGCCACCGACTTGCTGCCATTGCACGCTGACGATGGTGCCATCCGGGTCGGTCGCCGACCCCACCAACTGCACGCGCTGGCCACTGTTGATGTCGCTGCTCGTCCCGGCATTGACGATCGGCGGGAGGTTATTCGCCGCGGGCGGCGTGGAATCGGAGTCACTGCACGCAGGCAGCATCACCGCGAGGAAAGCCATGGCCAACGGGCCCCAGATCTTGGTCATTTACGTCGTTCTCCTCACATGATTCCAGCAGCGCGGCGGCACCGGGTACGGGCGGCACAATTCATCACACCCCTCCGCCTCGGAAATAGCCATTGCCTTGGGCAAAATATTCAATCATTTCGTGGTTTTATCACGCACTCCTCAAGCGGGTCAAAAGCTTGGGAGGCCTATTCGACGGTCACCGATTTGGCCAGGTTGCGTGGCTGATCCACATCGGTGCCTTTCAACACCGCCACATGATACGCGAGCAGTTGCAGCGGAATCGTGTACAGAATCGGCTGTAGCCAGGGGGCCGCGTCCGGCATGCCCACAACCGTCACACCCGGCTCGCTACGCACGTCCGCCCCCGGCCCGGCGAACACATAGAGCTGCCCGCCTCGCGCACGCACGACCTGAAGGTTGGAGCGCAGTTTGTCCGCCAGCTCATCCCCCGGCGCGACGGCGATGACCGGCATGTCCTCGTCGATCAGCGCCAACGGCCCGTGCTTGAGCTCGCCTGCGGCGTAGGCTTCGGCATGGATATAGCTGATTTCCTTCAGTTTTAGCGCTCCTTCCAAGGCAATCGGGTAGTGCTCCCCACGGCCAAGAAACAAGCAGTGATGCTTGTCAGCGAACTGCTCGGCGAGCGTTTCCAGCTCTGCCTCCATGCCCAGGCACTGCTCGACAACGCCGGGCGCGGCGTGCACGGCACGGCAGAGTTGCGTCTCGTCTGCTGCTGACAGACGGTTTTGCGCACGGGCCAGGTATCCCGCGACCAGCAGCATCGACAGCAGCTGGGTGGTAAATGCCTTGGTGCTGGCCACGCCGATCTCTGTGCCTGCGCGGGTCAGCATGACCAGATCACTCTCATGCACCATCGACGATTGCGCGCTGTTGCAGATCGTAAGGGTGGCGAGATAGCCAGCGTTCTGCGCAAATCGCAGCGCGGCCAGGGTGTCTGCCGTTTCCCCGGACTGCGACAATGTCACGAACAGCGTGTTGGCGGGCACGACCGGCGCGCGATAGCGGTATTCGCTGGCCAGCTCGACATTCACCGGACAGCGCGCCAGCTTCTCGATCCAGTAACGCCCGACCATGCCGGCGTGGTAGCTGGTACCGCAGGCGACGATGTGGACATTCTCCACCCGCCCGAGTATGTCCAGGGCCGCCGGCCCGAGACTTTCCGGCAACAGACGGTCCGCCGTCAGGCGCCCATGCAACGTGTCGATCAGCGCCTGCGGTTGCTCGAAGATTTCTTTGAGCATGAAGTGCCGATAGCCCATCTTGTCGCTGGCGTCCGCGACCTGGGCCAGTTCTTTCTCGGCGCGATGAACCGGTGTGCCCGCAGCGTCAAACACGCGCCAGTCCGAGAGCCGCAAGTCGGCAATGTCGCCTTCTTTGAGATAGACGAAGCGTTGCGTGACCGGCAGCAGCGCCTGCGCGTCCGAGGCGGCGAACATCTCGCCCAGACCCAGGCCCAGCACCAGCGGGCTGCCCATGCGGGCCACGATCATGCGCTCCGGCGCATCGCGGGCGATGACCGCGATTGCGTAGGCACCGGTCAGGCGCTGCGTGGCATGCCGCACGGCCTCGAGCAGATCCGCGCCAGCGGTGAGGGCCTCGGCAATCAGATGGGCGATCACCTCGGTGTCGGTTTGCGAGGCAAACTGCGCCCCGCGGGCCGTCAGCTCGGCCTTGAGTGTCTCAAAGTTCTCGATGATGCCGTTGTGCACTACGGCCACCGCCGCGCGGGCGATCTGCGGATGGGCGTTAACCTCGGTCACCTCGCCATGGGTGGCCCAGCGGGTATGGGCAATGCCGCAGCGGCCCTGGCCCCCATCGGCCTGGGCCGCCGTGGCCAGCGCCGAGACCTTGCCCACGGCGCGCACCGGCACGATTCCCGCCGCGTCCTGCAGGGCATAGCCGGCGGAGTCGTAACCCCGGTATTCGAGGCGGCGTAATCCCTCCAGCAGGATCGGCACCACATCGCGTTGACCCAGCGCCGCCACAATTCCACACATCGTTGTTGCCCCCGCAGGTACTCCGCTGCCGAACCGACTCGGAGACCCTGACGCCATCAGAGAAAGGGGAGCATTTTATCGGTCGAGCGCGGACACCGGGGGATCACCGACTTCGGGACAAGGTGCCGAGCTTGTCGCCGCCGACGCACGCGCGGGCACATGATGCCCCAGATCAAACACATCCCCGGGTCGCGCCACCCGAAACCCGGACGCTTCGGCGGCACGGCAGGCCGCTTCGCTCTCGAGGTGGTAGAGCACCATCCGCCGTCGCTGCTCGTCGGTGTACTCGCGGCTGATGTCCTCCAGCCCGCTGTGGGCCGGATTGCCGGCCAACGCCGCGTCATGAAAGATCGGCTCGCCCTGACTGGCCAAAGCCATCGTCCACTCGGGAATCGGCCGTGTATCTCCGCTATAAAAAAAGCGCCCCGGAAGGCTCAGCCCGAAGGACTGATTCGGCATCATGTGCCGATTGGAAAACACGCGAAAGCTGTGGTGGTCGTGCCAGAAGGACTCACCCACCGGCACCAGCTGGAATACGTCCCAGAAGTTGCGCCCGCCTTCTGCCAACGCCGAGGGCAGCGTGGCGATGCGCGCATGCAGCAGCGCGACCAGGCCCACCGGGCAATACAGCCGTACCAGAGAGGTCGGCGCCGGGCCGGTCGCCAGCTCGTAGAACAAGGCCTCCAGGCCGCCTATGTGATCGAGGTGCGTATGGGTGATGAACACCGCCTGCGGCGGGCCAAAAGCGCGCATCCACGCGCCATGCGCGGTAAAGCCATAGTCGATGCCGAGCAGCGGCTGGCCGTCGGCCAGCAACACTACGCTGCTATTGCCCAGATCCGCGGCCGTGGCATTTCCGGCCCCGAGAAACAACATTTCATAGCGCACACTCACAGTAGCTCCTGTATGTGACCTTATGCAGAACACGACCCTAAGCGGCGCAGATGACAATCGTATGCCACCCCCGCCGTGAACCTCGCCCGCCCACTGGCCTGCCATTTGACATTTTCCTGACGCCCGCTCCGGCTCACTAAAGCCTCGTCGACTTTGCCGCTCCCGCGAACGGCAAGGAGGAGCCCATGCGTGACCTGGCCACCCTCATTGTCCTGCTACTGGGACTGGCCCCGCATGCCGTACCGGCACTGGAAATCCCCTCCGCACTGAAAAACGGCCTGGGAGTCGACGTGCCAATCGGGATTCACGGCAATCTGCATTTGACCATTCACGAGCGCCAGCGCCCGGACCGGGTCGGCCTGCGCTTTGTCCTTCGCGAACGACACCTCAATTCGCGCGTGGCCACGTGGTCAGCCGGCCCCGTGGTCAAGATGATGCGTTGCGCGGAGGGCAGTCGTCATGTCACCGTCATCCCCCAACTACGCGCGAGATTTGCGGTCGGCCCGCGCAGCGCCCACGCCTGGTTTCACTATGGATTCTGGTCGACCGATGGCAAACACTCACCGATGGCCGAAAGCACGTGGCAACTGCAGTTTCAGATGGCGTTTTGACGATGGTGGTACGGGTGCATTTGATATGCGAACCTAGACAATTGTTTTTGCACATTCTAGTACCTTGCGGTTTTTCTCCGTGCCCCTTCCTGTGCCCTTAAAAGGGTTCGCTGGACATATTTTGACCAGTCCGCATCAAGCGCTACGAATATCGGGCTTAGCAACAGAAAGCTTGCATCGGCCGAATTTTGCCCGCGTAAAAAATTGGGCTATTTTCATCCTGGGGTGGACGCCGCTTGGATCTCAATCTGAGCGGTAGTCGGCAGTGGGCGCTTTGCAGACCTTAGACATGTGTTGGCTGGTGAGCCGTTCCGACCCAACGCTGAAGTTCGCAGAACTATGTGAGTTGATGTCTGGCTTCCCGCAAGCGGACATTGGCTTGGGGCAGAAGCATAATCGTTCAGTCATCTCCCACACCGATCGTTGAGATATACAGCTCAATGATGGCCTCGTGCCAAATGTATATGCTGTTGATCGCTTGAGTCCAGCTCGTGACAAATGCTAAGTCGCTTGTCCTCCGTGCTTCGCACGAAGGTTCCTATGGCGACGCCAAAAGACCAGTCGATATGCTGGCTTGAGCAACAAGTCCATGAGCGGAATTCTGGATTTGTAGCTCACAGTATCGACTACTCGGCACCCTGATTCCTGCGAGGTAACCCTGCGGTCATGCTTCCAATACTTGTTTGTCCACGATGTCGAATGCTCTGAAAAGCCTTCATTCTCATCAATGACGTCGAAGTAAAACGAGTGCCTATCGATAGGTAGGAACCCAAACAGCAGTATCCAGCTGTCAAACAACTTTTGCTGCTCGGACCAATCAAGAATGCTTCGTTCTGAATATGCTTTTGGTGCTGTCATCCGTATGAGTGGACGAAGCTCAGTGTTCACGCCGTGCATTGTTAGCGTGGCGAGAATCTCATCAGCTTGAACCGCCAGGTCGCTTGAAAAACTAATAGTTTGCACGGGCTATTCCTGTGTCAGGTCACTTTCCAAAAGCTGACGAGCGTGATCATTGTGATCAATGCTGCTTGGCAGCAAGATTGATAGTCGTTGCCATCATTCGTTGCGACCCAAGGACGGTGAATCATTCGCTGGCACAACGATCTGTTCGTCGGCCTTTTCTGGCTGAATGGTGATGTGCGAGATGCCGTACTGTGTGTGCAAGCGAGTCCGCAGATCGTTCAGTACATCTGGCCATCGGCTGCTTTCGCGAAGCACCACATGAGCAGAGAGTGCGGTCATGTCGGAGGACAGCCGCCAGATGTGCAGGTCATGAATCTGCATGATGTCAGGATGCGCTCCAGCCATTGATTCACCAACTTCTGAAAGCGAAAGTTCAGGCGGTACACCTTCCATCATAACGTGAACGGAATCGAGCAAAACCCGAGTCGATGAGAGCAGGATCAGGCCGCAGACCAATAAGGAAAGCAACGGATCGATCAGCATCCAGTCGGTCAGCCAGACAATGAGGCCGGCACCCAGTGCGGCCACTGAACCCAGCAGATCACCGAGTACGTGTAGCAGGGCTCCACGCGTGTTCAGGGTCTGCTCGCCCGCATGCAGTATCCGGAATACCACCAGATTGATGATCAAGCCTATGGCGGCAATTACCATGACCGCCGGTCCGGCGACTGTAACGGGCTCCTGCACACGCTCAATGGCCTCAATAACGATCCACACTACGACGCCAAACATGAACAACACATTGATGAATGCGCCCAGGACTTCAGCGCGACGCAAGCCGTAAGAGTAGCGTGCAGTGGCGCCAATACGACTGATTGCGGCGGCCAACGCGCCGAGACCCAGGGCCAGCGCGTCCGTTGCCATATGGCCTGCGTCACCAATCAAAGCCAGCGAGTTCGCCAGTAATCCTCCGACGAGTTCAATAACAGCAAACCCGCCGGTGATGCAAAGTGCCAGCAACAGGGTTTTGCGACTATCAGCTGGATGTTTGTGATCATGCGCCATGGTCTAAGCGGCTCCTTTGGACAGCCCGAGCCATCTTGGAACACGCTCGCAGTAGTCCAGATAATCGTTACCAAAATGAGCAGCAAGCATCTTTTCCTCTGGCTTGATCTGAAAGCGATTCATGTAGCCCACGAAAATCGGGATTAGAGCCATGGACCACAATTGCTCAAGCTGTAGCGACAACGCCAAAAGCCATAGTACGAAACCGACATACATCGGATTGCGGCTGAATCGGTAGATGCCGCCAGTAACAAGCGATGCGCTTTTTTCAGGGCTGCGCGGGTCCACGGTCGTTTGCGCGCGTCGAAATTGGATTACGCCAAGCAGGGGCGTGAGCAGTCCCAACGTGATCATCGCAAACTTGATGACATCGGCGACTGCATCGTAATGTTGCGGAAACCAAAGCGGCGGCAAGGCAAGCTTGGTAAACCACATGATCAATGCAGCAATAATTACTAAGGCCAATGGCGGCACGCGGGTGTTCAGAAAATGGTCATTCATGGCATAACAATAAGTCTGGAGTCAGGTCTAAGGTCAAGCTGAGGCCAAGTGGTCAAGCCCGAATTTCCCTTATGACAAATGTATTGGAACGACTTGAGATAATATGGGTCCGTTCACATCCAAAGAATAATTCCTCACTTCGTGCTTAACTCGCCCCACAGACTCACTTGGCTGCTGACCATCTTCTTGCTGGTCGGTCAGGTTGTGGGTGTGCATGCACATGCGTGTTCAGACGGCGATATCGACTGCCTTCAGGAATCGCATGCCGACGCGCTCGTGCATGCGAGTGAATCCTGTGCAGAAGAATCCTGTGTGGATACCCGAGTCGAAGTGGGCGACGGTGTGCTGGCCAAGTTGCTCGATTTTGATGATGCCCAGCTGCTCGCGATTGTTGTTGTGGGCATTCTGGGTTTGCTGCTTTTCTCAAAGGGCAGCGACATTCCGGTGGAGCGGGTAGCGTCACACAATCGGAACGCGACCGGTCTTCCGCCCCCCGCCAGAGCGCCACCTCTAACCCTCTAGTCATCATCGCAGGTGCCATAACGGCATCTTCCAGCGCCGGTTGGCGCAATGATTTCTGGAGTCACCATGCTTGGTTTTCTCTCTCGGTCGGGGCTATATGTCGCCGGCCTGATTTGGCTTTCTGTGGGCCCAGCGCAAGCGCAAATCACAGACACCCTAACGCTGCGGGAAACCGTACGCCGGGTGAGCGAACACAATCCTTCCTTGATGGCTTACGCACCACGCCTGAAAGCCCTGTCCGGCGACCGCGAGTCAGCTGGTCTCAAACCGCCTATGGAATTGTCTGCGGAAGCGGATGAATTCGGCGGTTCCAATGAAGCCCAGGGCGCCCGCAATATTGAGTTGACCCTGGCGCTGTCTGGCGTTCTTGAACTGGGTGATCGTCCTGAATCCCGGATCGCCATCGTTGGAGCCCAAGAGACTCTGCTCGCCGCTCAGCGCCGCACGCAGCTACTCGATGTCCAGGCTGAAGCCGCACGTTTGTTCGTCAATCTGGCCGCACTCCAGCAAGAGTTGGAAGTTGCCCGGCGCGCGGAATCGCTGGCGCGTCAAGCCGAAAAAACAGTCAGCCAGCGGGTTGAGCGGGGTCGCGCACCGCAGGCGGAATTGCACCGCGCCCAGGCCGCAACTGCCCGTGCTGCACTCGAGGTGGGCCATGTCGAACATCAAATCCCCACGCTCAAAGTCAAGCTGGCCGCACTCTGGGGTGAAACCACCCCGGATTTCCAGCGCGTGGACGATGATGCACTGTTTCATACGGGGCGTGCAGGTGCCTTCGAACCCTTGATCGAGACCCTGGAACAGAGTCCAGACTTGCAGCAATTAGCGAGCCAGGAACGCATCCAGGCCGCCAATCTGCGACTGGCTCAGTCCACGTCGCGCGGTAATGTGCGCTGGCGGGCGGGTGTCCGTCGGCTGGAAGGTTCTGACAGTACGGGCTTGGTGGCTGGACTCAGCATTCCTTTGTTCTCAGGGCGCCGGGCACGGGGGGATCTTGATGCCGCCAGTGCGCGACATGAAGCTGCACGCTTCGATACCCAAGCAGCGCGGATTGCTGCGCGGGCCACCCTGTACGAAGCCTGGCAGCATCGCAGCCATGCCATCGAAGCCTTTGCGGCGCTGCGCGATGCCGTTATCCCAAGGTTGGAATCGGCGCTGAGCGATACCCGCGAGGCCTACCGTGCCGGCCGCTACAGCTATCTGGACCTGATCGCGGCCAGGCAAGAACTCATCGATGCACGGCTGGCATTGCTGGATGCCGCCCGTCGCGCACACCTCAACCGCATTGAATTGGAGCGCCTGGCCGGCGCGGCACTGACCGCCGCCGATGGTGACTCAGCAGAAGAACACAAGGATCAAAACCATGACCACTAAGAAAAACTTTGCCGCTGCAAGCCTGTTCACTACGTCATTGGCACTGATCGCAGCAGGATTTGCTCCAGGTGCTTTCGCATCGAATGACGCACATGGTGATCATAATGATGAAGGCGACACCATTGAACTAAACGAAGCACAAATCGCCCTGGCGAAGTTGGAAATCTCCACGGCTGGCCCTGGCACATTGCGCCAGACCCTACCGGTCTATGGTCGGATTGAAGCAATGCCATCTCGTATGGCCGTAGTGCACGCCCGGTACCCCGGTCAGATATTGGAGATGCGCCCGGACATTGGTCAGAACGTGTCTCGAGGGGAGTTCATCGCTACCGTGGAAGCCGATGACAGTCTGCGGCCCTACAAGCTGCTCGCACCGATTGACGGCACCGTGGTTGATCGCATGGCCTCGGCCGGCGAAGCGACCGCTGGTCGGCCGCTGCTGCGCATCGCGGATTACTCGAAAGTCTGGGCCCAGCTGGCGGTGTTTCCATCGCAAGCATCAGCCGTCGAGGTTGGCCAGACCGTCATGCTCTTTGGCGACAACGTGCAAGCTGAGGGCGTCATCGACTGGATCGCCCCGGCTGCCGACCATGGCCCTGCGCGAAGTGCGCGTGTGGTGCTGGACAACCCAGATGGTCTCTGGGTGCCAGAAAGCACAGTTCGGGCCGAGATCGTCACCGCTGTAACACCGGTTGATCTCGTTATTGAAACCCCGAGCTTGCAGGACATTAAAGGGCAGCGTGCCGTTTTTGTGCAGGACGGTCAGCACTTTGAAGCTCACCCACTGACCTTGGGCCGCAGCGATGGTCGCATGACCGAGGTGCTGGGCGGCCTGGAACCTGGTGCGCGCTATGTGACGACGAACAGCTACTTGCTGAAAGCCGAGCTGGAGAAATCCAGCGCCGAGCACGATCACTAAGGGGCGGTCATGATCAATTCAATTGTTCGCGCTGCCGTCGAGCAGCGCTGGCTGATACTCGCCTTGATGCTGGTCTGGATCGGCGTCGGCGTCTGGAGCTATCAATCCTTGCCCATTGATGCGGTGCCGGATATCACCAATGTGCAGGTGCAAATCAATACCGCTGCACCCGGCTATTCGCCGCTGGAAACCGAGCAGCGGGTGACCTTTCCTGTGGAGACGGCCCTGTCTGGCCTGCCGAGTCTGGCCTACACGCGTTCGCTGTCGGGCTATGCCTTGTCGCAGGTGACCGTGGTCTTCGAAGAAGGCACCGATCTGTACTTTGCGCGCAACCTGATCAATGAACGTCTATCTGCGGTTCGTAGCCAGCTGCCACCCGGTTTGGAACCCGAAATGGGGCCAATCAGTACCGGCCTGGGTGAGATCTATATGTACGCGGTGCGGGCCAAGCCGGGGGGGCTGATGGCCGATGGACGGCCCTGGGATGCGATGGGGCTGCGTGAAGTCCAGGAGTGGATTATTCGCCCACAATTGGTGCTCACGCCGGGCGTCGCCGAGGTCAACAGCATTGGCGGCTTCGACAAGCAGTACCACGTGTTGCCAGACCCACAAAAGCTGCTGTCCTGGGGCCTGTCGATGGAAGACCTCAGCGCGGCGCTGAGAAGCAATAACGACAATCGTGGTGCCGGTTATATCGAACGCAACGGTCAGCAATTGCTGGTGCGCTCCCCCGGCCGCTTGCAGACCATCGCGGATATTGAGCAGGTCGTGGTCAGTCACCGCGAAGGCGTGCCGGTGTTGCTGCGTGATCTTGCCGAGGTGGGCTTGGGTCGCGAATTGCGTTCGGGGGCCGCCACGGTGGCTGGCGAGGAAGCGGTGCTCGGCACTGCGATGATGCTGCTCGGCGAAAACTCACGGGCTGTGGCCCGCGACGTGGCGCAGCGCCTTGAAGTGATCAATCGGTCCCTGCCGGACGGTGTTTTCATTCAAACCCTGTATGACCGCACGACACTGGTCGATAAAGCTATCGCCACGGTGCAGAAGAACCTGCTGGAAGGTGCGTTGTTGGTCATCGTCGTGCTCTTTTTACTGCTGGGTAATGTCCGCGCGGCGCTGATCACCGCCGCCGTGATTCCGCTAGCGATGCTGGCCACCGTGACCGGCATGGTCCGCACCGGCGTGTCGGCTAATCTGATGAGCCTGGGCGCGCTGGATTTCGGGCTCATTGTTGATGGTGCGGTCATCGTGGTGGAGAACTGCATACGTCGGCTGGCGGAAGCGCAGAGCGGTATCCGCGAGCGTCAGCTGGCACTTAAGGAACGCCTGAACGTGGTGTACACCGCCACCAGCGAGGTAATTCGGCCCAGCCTGTTTGGCGTCGGCATCATCACCGTGGTTTACATCCCGATCTTTTCGCTCAGCGGTGTTGAGGGCAAGATGTTCCATCCCATGGCGGCAACCGTCGTCATGGCTTTACTGGCCGCAATGCTGCTGTCACTGACCTTGGTGCCTGCCGCCGTGGCTGTGTTTATGCGTGGGCCGGTGGCCGAGCAAGAAAATTGGCTGATGCGCGCAGCCAAGCAGGCCTATGAACCACTGCTCAATGGGGCCCTGAAACTGCGCTGGGCATTGGTGGCTGGGGCGACTGCGCTGGTTGTGGCCAGCGGATGGCTGGCAACGACACTGGGCTCGGAATTCGTGCCGCAGCTGGATGAGGGTGATATCGCCGTGCAGGCCTTGCGTATCACCGGTACTGGGCTGGAGCAATCATTGGCGCTACAGGCGCAGGTGGAAAAACGCATCGGCGAGTTTCCACAGGTTGAGATTGCATTTGCACGAGTGGGAACAGCCGAAGTGGCCACCGACCCAATGCCGCCGAACATTGCCGATGGCTATGTGATGCTCAAGCCACGCGATCAGTGGCCGAACCCCGATTTGTCCAAGACCGAGCTGGTCGAACAGATGGAGGAAGCCTTGAATGAACTGGTGGGCAACAACTATGAATTTTCCCAGCCTATACAGTTGCGCTTCAACGAGTTGATCTCGGGCGTGCGTGCGGATCTGGGCATCAAGGTGTTTGGTGATGACCTGGACCAATTGCTCAGCAGTGCACAGGCGATTCAGAGCGTGGTGCAAGGCATTGATGGCGCGGCGGATGTGCGCGTTGAGCAAGTCAGCGGCCTGCCGGTGTTGTCAGTGATTCCGGACCGGCCCGCATTGGCGCGCTACGGTCTCAATGTGCAGGCAGTGCAGGATCTGGTCGCCACCGCAGTGGGCGGCACCTCCGCCGGACTGATCTTCGACGGCGACCGGCGTTTCGAGCTGGTTGTGCGCTTGCCCGAACGCTTGCGTCAGGACACCGCTGTTCTTGAAAGGCTGCCTTTACTGCTGCCTGGCGTGATCGAAAAAAGCGACGGTGCTCATTACATCCCGCTAGGTGAAGTGGCCCGCATCGAACTTGCCCCGGCACCCGCTCAGATCAGCCGGGAGGATGGCAAACGCCGCGTGGTTGTGACCGCCAATGTGCGAGGACGCGACCTCGGTTCATTTGTGCAAGAGGTTCAGCAACGCATCACGACGCAGGTCGATTTGCCAGCGGGCTACTGGCTGGATTACGGCGGCACCTTCGAGCAACTGCAATCAGCAGGCCAGCGATTGTCCATCGTCGTACCGGTCACGCTGCTGCTCATATTGGGTCTACTGCTGATGGCCTTCGGTTCATTTAAAGACGCGCTGATTATTTTCACCGGTGTGCCCTTGGCGCTTACAGGTGGTGTGGCCATGCTTTGGTTGCGCGACATGCCATTGTCCATCAGTGCAGGCGTTGGTTTTATCGCGCTATCGGGTGTGGCAGTGCTCAACGGATTGGTCATGCTCTCCTTTATTCGCGAACTGCGAGCGGAAGGTCAGCCGCTTGAAGCTGCAATCCGCGTAGGGGCGCTAACTCGGCTGAGACCGGTGCTCATGACCGCGCTAGTCGCCAGCCTCGGTTTTGTGCCCATGGCGCTCAATACCGGCACCGGCGCGGAAGTGCAACGACCGTTGGCGACTGTGGTTATCGGTGGAATCGTATCGTCCACACTACTGACCTTATTGCTACTACCCGCGCTGTATCGCATCGTGCATGGGCGCGAGGAAGAGCGGGAGCAAAACGAAGTTTTTGAAGGAGGCAAGCCATGACAGATTGCACCATGCAAATGGTTTTCAGAAAGTTGGTTGCGCAAGGTCGGCTTTTCGATGTACGTCTTTAATGTCCCTGGATAACGTGTCGCCATCAACATGCCGAGAGTGACTGACATTTGGGCTGGTCGAAATGTCGGCTTCAGGCACAAGGTCGACATAGCATCGCTAGAGTGGAGCGAAGAGGAATTTCATGCTGTGGCTCGCTCGGTGAATATGCGACTGAGGAAAACACTTCAATGGAAGACGCCGGCCGAAGCGCTGAATAAGCATCTATAGTCGGCACCATCACTCAGTGTTGCGACGACCGGTTGAATCTGCCCAATTCACCAGCGGGGATTTCCAGCGTTACTTGAGCGCATACGGCATTACCAGCAGCATGAGCGCGGTCGGTCATTATGGTGACAACGCGGCCTGCGAGGACTTTTTCGGTCAGCTCAAACGCGAGCGTGAAAACATCGAAAGTACCGAACGCGGGAAGAAGCATGGTCAGACCTGTTTCAATACATCGAACGGTTTCACAATCCCCGCATGCGGCGGCGAGTGGCCGAGCGAGACCGGAAGGTGTCCGCCTTCCTCAAACCGTCTGTGGATTAGGGGGCGAACCCATCGTATCCTGCGAGAATGGCGCCAGGCCGGTCTGCTGAAGCCGGTCGAGGGAGGCGATGATGTCCCTGACGTTCAAGCATGGTCGCGGCTCATCGACCATGCTTAACGCGAATGTTTACTTGCTGGGAGTTGCCAGGATGTTAGCGCCGCCCGACGAAGCCCCCCGCTGGCAGCTCAGTATTACGGGCGGGGTTTTGATAAGTGTGCTCGCTTTCATAGAGCTTGCCATCCTGCCGGTTGGCGACTTTGGTGTTGCACCGCCGATGGCGTTGCCATTGGTAATGGCACTGGGCGTTTACCACGGGTTTCTCGGGCGATTCGTCGGGCCAGTAGCCCTGGCCGGAGCGATGGCAGTTAGCCATCAGCTTGGGTACGTGCCCCATCTCCACATGGCTGTTGGATTCTGGTTGCTCGGTACCGTAGCCGCAACATTGATGGCGGGCCAGGTGATTCGTTATGTCGGTCGCTCTCCGAGACGAAGCAGCCGTGAGATGATGCAAGCAGTACTCGGACGCCGAATAACCCGGGTTCTATTATTAGTGAGCCTCAGCACTTGCCAGTGGTTGCTGACGAAAGAGTTACATCCGCCACGATTGTCGGCGGCGGAAATGCTCTTGATTCAGACCGGAGCCAACGCTCTGGGCTTTTATATCTATCTGCACTTGGCGATGGTTCTGTTCGCGCGACCCCGACGACTATGGGTGCGTCATGGCGCTCGTCTCGCGGTAGTTTGTGCTGCGGTGCTCTTTTTGGTGAGTCTGCTCGCAATTACCGAAGTGCGGCCGACCGCGGCCGTGGAGCAGCAGATTGCTCAACAGGACGCAGATCGCTTGGCACGCTTTCTCGATGACGAACTCGAGCGCAGCACGCTAGCACTGGTGGCGCTAAGAGCTTTCTATCAAGCATCTACGAATGTTGACCGGTCTGAGTTCGGCACCTTTGCTTCGGCAATTCTCAGAGATCGTGCCGCCCTTGCGGGGTTGAGCTGGGTGCCTATTGTGGACGCAGGTGAACTTGACCAATTCGAGGCGAGACAGCGGCAGCAGGAAAGAGGCGCGTCGTTTTTTGTATGGGAACGCAGCAAAGCAAATACCCAGCCTGTGCCAGTCTCCGAGCGCCCGATTTATTTTCCGGTAACGTGGATTGTTCCTACTGCGACGCAAGAAAATGCGATCGGGTTCGACCTTGCCAGCGAGGCAAGGCGACGCGATGCGCTGCAGCGGGCAATGAACGACCCAGATCATGTTTTTGCGACGGAAGTGCTACATCTTGTTCAGGACGACCTGCCGGCACCCGCCTACCTGGAGGCGATTTCAGTGCCGGAACACGGTGGAATGCTGACGGCAGTTGTGCGTTTGCGAGAGGCTCTGGACAACGTTTTTCGTCTCGATCCGGAGTGGGCGAGTTCGCTGATTTACACACTGAGAAACGAGCGAGGAGAGGTGTTCTTGTCCGCTGGTCATGAGTTGTTCGATGTGCAGCGGTCAGTTGCCGGTCGAGCACAGTTTCTAATGAACGACCAGCAGGGGGAATTAACTGTTTATCGTTCGCGCTTTGATCCCGCGCCCGAATCGCTGAGCAACCCGCTATGGAAGTATCTGATGGCGCTGTTCTTCGGTGCCTCTATCTGCAGCGCAATGGGGGGGCAGGCGCATGGGCTGGCAGAGTCAAACCGCCGTTTTCGTCAGAATCTTTCCGGTCAGCGGCGGCTGAGGCGAACAGAGCAACAACTGCATGATTCAGAACGCTTGGCGACATTGGGAGGACTCGTGGCTGGCATTACCCATGAGGTAAATTCTCCACTACAAACGGCGCTTTTGACGCTGGAGAGTATGGAGCCGCGCCTTCAAACGCTGAATGCGGGTCCGATGGACGGTCGTAACGACACATTCACGCGCGTCGAGAAAATGCGGCAGCGCGCGCTCAACAACCTCCGGCGAGCCAACGAATTGATGAGCCGCTTCAAACGCACAGCACGAGATGTTCACGATGATG
>JBDNBC010000091.1:0-4482 GCA_039768115.1 Oceanococcaceae bacterium | reverse complement strand
TGTTCACGGTCGCCAGCGCAACATCCGACTCCGTGATACCGCCGACACCCGCATGGAGGACCTGTACCTTCACTTCATCGGTCGACATATTGTTCAGCGAACCAACAATGGCTTCGACCGAACCCTGCACATCACCCTTGATGACAACAGGCACCTCAGCGGCCTCACCGGCCTTGATCTGCTCGAACATTTCATCCAGTGATCCACGCGCACCAGCGGTCGCGCGCTGGTCACGAATGACATCCTGACGATACTCAACAATTTCACGCGCCCGGGCATCGCTGTCCACAACGGCAAAGTTGTCACCAGCCAGCGGTGCGCCATTGAGACCAAGAACCGCAACCGGCTCGGATGGGCCCGCAACCTTGATATTCTCGCCCCGATCATTGATCAGCGCACGGACGCGACCCCATTCGGCGCCAGCGACAAAGATATCACCGACCTTGAGCGTTCCGCCCTGCACCAGAACAGTCGCCACGGCACCACGCCCGGCTTCGAGCTGGGCTTCGATGACGGCACCGTATGCCGCACGATCCGGATTGGCAGTGAGCTCAAGCAATTCGGCCTGCAGTGAAATCGCCTCGGTCAGATTGTCGAGCCCGGCACGGGTTGTGGCGGACACTTCAATAACCTGGATGTCACCGCCCATTTCCTCAGAGACGAGTTCGTGGGACAGCAGCTCATTCTTGATTCGCGACGGGTCAGCAGCGGGCAAATCCATCTTGTTGACGGCCACAATGATCGGCACCTCTGCAGCCTTGGCATGGTTGATAGCCTCGATCGTCTGGGGCTGAACCCCGTCATCAGCGGCCACAACCAGAATGACAATATCGGTCACATGGGCGCCGCGCTGACGCATCGATGTAAAGGCCGCATGGCCAGGAGTGTCGATGAAGCTGATCTTGTCACCGGATTCCAGAATAACCTGATACGCACCGATATGCTGGGTAATGCCGCCGGCTTCGCCGCGCACGACATCGGTCGAACGCAAAGCATCGAGCAGCGAGGTCTTCCCGTGATCGACATGGCCCATCACGGTCACGACGGGCGGACGCGGCTGACGATCACCTTCGTCATCCTGAATATCGGCACCGAGGTTTAGCTCCACATCCGACGCTGAAATCAGCTTGGGTGCATGACCAAATTCCTCGACAACAAGCTGTGCGGTTTCCTGATCGATTGTCTGGTTGATCGTCGCCATGACACCCATTTTCATGAGGGCCTTGATGACTTCCGCACCGCGTTCGGCCATCCGGTTGCCGAGTTCAGCAACGGTGATCGCTTCGGGAATGGAAACCTCACGCACAACCTTGGCCTGATTACCGCCGCCGCCACTGTCACGTGAACGCTGCTGGCGCTCACGCTCCTGCTTACGACGGAAGGCCGCGACGGAACGCTGGCGTGCGCCACCTTCCTCATCGAGTGCCTCCGTAATGGTCAGCTTGCCACTGCGGCGCTTGCGTTCACCACGGGTTCGGCTCGTTGGACGATTCGGAGCTTCGGCCGCGACAGCAACACGACCGCCCTTGCGCCGATCAGTTGTTTCCGTGGGCTCAGCTGCAGCATCATTGCCGCCGCCAACCTCGACCTCGAGTGCATCACGTTTACGTGCTGCCGCAGCGGCCCGCTGCGAAGCCTCATCAGCCATGCGCTGCGCTTCGGCTTCTGCCGCACGGCGTGCTTCTTCTTCAATCTCACGACGCGAGCGCTTTGGCGGTTCGGCGTCCTGCACGGGAGCCGGCGCGGTTGCTTCAGCGACGGGTTCAGCGGCGGGCTCAGCGACAACCTCAGGCGCCTCAGCAACAGGCTCTTCTGCGGGCGCGCCATCGACCGACGCGGCAACGGCCTTGGCCTCTGCAGCCTGTGCCTCTCTGACGGCGGCCACCTTGGCTTCCGCTTCGCGTGCCTTGGCCGCAGCTTCTTCCTCGGCTTTGGCCGCAACGTCCTCGGCCTCACCGGCCTTGCGGGCTTCTTCCAAAGCCGCCTGGGCCGCGGCGCTCTCAAGCGCTGCGTCTTCGGCCGCCTTGCGGGCTTCATCCAAAGCGCGGGCACGGGTTGCCTGCTCGGCCGGTGTCAGGGTTCGCTGCGGCGACGTCGGTGCGGCGGCGGGTGCTGGCGTCGCGGCGGGCGCGGGGGCCGTCTCGAAGACTTCTTCCTGCGGGCCATCCTTGACCTCGGTCATCTCGCCTGCGGCGCCCTGCTGGAACGTGCGCTTTTTCTTGACCTCCACCGTCACGGTCTTGGTTCGGCCATGGCTAAAGCTCTGGCGGACCTGACCACCTTCGACAGTCTTCTTCAGCTCGAGCTTGCCCGGCTTGGACAGACTCAGAGGCTTCTTTTTCTTCTTGTCGTCGTTTTCGGTCGTATTCGCCATGATCTCATTCCATCAAATCTTCATCGGTCACAACGTCATCTGCCGGCGCACAATCGCCGCGATACATCATCAACCTGTTTGCCGCGTCACAAACCTGCCGCGCGGCACCGCCGGGAAGCACCAGCCCATGAACACTTCGTTCACGACCAGAAACCTGCCCCAACGTCGCGGCATCGAATATATCAATCCGCTCAACTTCATTCACGTGTGCTGCCAGTTGGGCCACCTTCTGGCGGCCATCTGCGCCGGCATCACACGCACATAACAATGCGGCGGGTTCCACACTTCGCGGCCCCGCCTTTGACCGGTCCAGCCCCGCAAGCCCTGCGAGGGCACCACGGACCTTCTCGAACCCCGTCACGTAATCGCCTGCCTTGCGCGCCATCGTCAACGCGTTCACCGCGCGCCGAAACAACTCCACCTCGACAAAGGCCTCCAGGCTTTCGCCCTCCGGACCCGTCATCGGCGTGACAGCACGTCGCGCACCACGCGCAAACGCGCGCTTGGCACAGGCTTGCGCAACTATATCGCGACGGCCAAGCAACCACAATCCGCGACCCGGGAGACGATTGTCGAGATCGGGCACAACGAGATCATCGGGCCCAATCACAAACCGCATCAACACATCGCGCGGATGCACTTCGCCCGTCACAAGACAGCGCCGTTCCGGCACGTTCTTGACCCGACGTGTCGACGCCTCGGTCCGGGGTTGTTCCTCAGTCATCAACGCAGCGCGCGCTCCCTGCCGATCCGGCCTATTCGCCAGGCTCAGCCGGCGGATTTGCCGGAGCAAAAACCGCTTCGGCGGTGGCCAGGTCTGCCGATCGAATATCAGCCGGCGCCACGACAGCATCCTCGGCGGCTTCAGCATCGGGATCAGGTTCGGGCTCCGGTGTGATCACATCGTCGCCGTAAACCACAACACGTGCGGCCATGATGACCTGGTTGGCCTCATCCGCTGTCACCGGGCTCTGGCGCACCAGACGCCCGATTTCGTGATCGGCCATATCGAACAGATCGTCCAGCTTCACATCGGTTTCGATGTCCATAAAGATGAAGCGGTATTCATCAGGCATCAAACCCGCGAGGTCCTCTGCCGAGCAAACACCGTTCTGACCAAGACGCACCGAGGTTTCAAGCGTGACACCTTCGACGGCGAGCATGGCGTCATCGACGCCGAGTTTCTTGCGCTCAACATCCAGTTTGGCATCGCGTTCCTCGAGCCATGTCTGGGCACGGGCCTGCAACTCCTCACCGATTTCTTCATCGAAGCCTTCGATCAGGGTCAGATCCTCGATCGGAACGAATGCAACTTCCTCGACCGTGGCAAAGCCTTCAGTGACCAGCAGATGAGCGATGACGTCTTCAACGTCCAGCGCTTCGATAAACATCTCGCTGCGGGAATTGAACTCATCCTGTCGACGCTGGGATTCCTCGTCCTCGGTCAGGATGTCGATATCCCAGCCCGAAAGCATGGAGGCCAGACGAACATTCTGACCACGTCGGCCGATCGCCAGTGAAAGCTGCTCATCGGGCACCACGACTTCTATCTTGTTGGCATCCTCATCAAGCACGACCTTTGACACCTCGGCCGGGGCGAGCGCATTCACAACGAAGGTTGCGGGATCTTCCGACCACGGAATGATGTCGATCTTCTCACCCTGAAGCTCACCAACAACCGCCTGAACACGACTACCACGCATACCAACACAGGCACCCACGGGATCAATTGAGGCATCCTTGGAGATCACGGCGATCTTTGCACGACTTCCCGGATCGCGGGCGGCGGCACGAATTTCGATGATGCCGTCATAAATTTCGGGCACTTCCTGGGCAAACAGGGACTTCATGAATTCCGGGCGCGTACGCGTCAGAAAAATCTGTGGTCCGCGCTGTTCGCGGCGTACGTCATAAATGTACGCACGAATACGGTCGCCCGGGCGCTGATTCTCGCGCGGCAAACCCTCGTCGCGGCGCATCACACCTTCTGCACGGCCCAAATCCACCGTCACATTGCCATACTCAACACGCTTGACCAGGCCATTGATGACCTCGCCCGTGCGGTCCTTGTACTCCTCAAACTGACGCTCACGTTCGGCATCGCGGAC
>JBDNBC010000090.1:0-21476 GCA_039768115.1 Oceanococcaceae bacterium | reverse complement strand
GGTCTCTGGTATCATGACCCTATTCGGGGGTGGGGCTGGAGCTGGACTTGACGTCGTCAAGAAGAAGCCGATCTCAATTGATGATGCGTCAAGGTGACCATCGTCGTCGTTTTTCTGCCGCACTTTCTGTAGACTGTCCACGATCTAAGATTAGGGTTATTTCATGAAGGTCAACAAGGGGCATCACTTTGCCATGGTCGCGGCAGCTATGCTTGCTGGCGTGCCGGTTTTGCACTCGTTCAACACAGCGCACGCGCAGGGTTCGACTACTGCTGACGCTGCTCAGGTGCTGACTCCCGCGCAGGCCAGCCAAGTCGCTTCCGAGCTCGGTATCTCAGTAGAAGAAGCCGTTGACGAAGGGTTGCTTCTGCTGGATCCCGCTAGCGGAACCTACACCGTGACGGAAAGTGGCGCTGCCGCGTTCCTGAAAGGGCAGGGCGTTGGTGGGCTGGACCTTATCGCAGGTCTAACCCAAGCAGAATTGACGTCCCTTGTGCTGGGTGTGCTCGGCTTGGCGATTGTCGTTTCGTCAGATGAAGACCCACGGGGTGGGGCAGTGACGCCGACGCCAACCGTTACGGTGACGCCGACGCCAACCGTTACCGTGACGCCGACTCCAACCGCTACGGTGACGCCGACGCCAACGGAAGATCCGAATGCGGGGACCACCACCACTTCGACGACGGATGAGCAGATCACGCCGACGCCGACGGCAGCGCCTCCTGTGACAGTGACGCCTGAGCCGACGTTGGCGCCGAGCCCGACGATTACGCAGATTCCACCTGTAACTCTCGAGCCGACGCCGACACCTACTGGTGATCCGAACGGCGGCACAACAACAACCACAACATCCACCTCAACCGGTACTAGTACCAGTTCATCTCGGTGATCATGTGCAGCGTTTTCTGAAAAAGGCCGGCTTGCCGGCCTTTTTTAATTGCGGAGAACTATTGCGCACACAGGTCACTCGCAGCGCAACATGCGTGGTCATCAGTGCCATCAGCCTCATGTGGGGCGGGGCGAAAATCGCCTACGCATCCGATCTTGCTCTCGATGGTTTCCCAGGTCTCATTCATACCCCTTCCGCCAGTGTGCCGAAGGCGGGTAGCGTTCAACTGGCCGTATCACGCTACTACCCATACACCGGTTTGAGTTTGGTCGTTCAACCTTTTGGCTGGTTGACGACTTCCATACGGTATATATCAATATCCGGCCGCGAGTATGGCCCGGGTATCGATCAAAGCTATAAAGATAAAGGCTTTGATTTGACGGTTCGGCTATTAAACGAAACCCCGTGGAGGCCTGCAGTAGCCGTGGGCCTTTTTGACATCGGTGGAACCTCGCTATTTGGTTCGGAATACATCGTTGGTACAAAAAATATTGGTGACTTCTCGCTGTCGGCGGGATTGGGCTGGGGGAGACTGGGCTCATCAGCTGATTTGAAAAATCCCTTGCGCTATGTTGATGAGGGCTTCTCTGATCGCCAGACGTTTAACGAGCAGGAACAGGATGCTGGAAGGTCCCTTGAGGGCGGCGAGTTTAATGTCTCCAACTTGTTCGCCGGGGAGTCAGCAGGATTTTTCGCTGGGATCACATGGCAGCCATACGGTACGGGGCTGACAATTCTCCTAGAGCGCGAAAGCAAGGCGTACGACAACGACACGCGCTTTCCTGCAAGCGCGGACAATGAGCCCGCTGCCACCAGGGTTGTATCAGACTCCCGGTGGAATGCAGGATTTCGCTATGAGTTGGCACCCGGAGTGAGCGCGGGCTTGAGCTATGTCCGAGGCAACACGCTGGCGGGTCAGGTCACTTTCCATTCACAGTGGGGAGGCAAGAGTCCAAATAACCGAATTGACGAGTTTCCGGTTTGGGAGCCGGTGGTTCCACAGTCACTCGGGCGGAATCTCGAATCTCCACCCGACGATAGAACTGAAGCCGAGCTTTTGGGCGATCTGCAAGAGGACTTGTGGCGGCGTGGGATTTACGCGTCAGCGATCGACGCCAATGACAAGCAACTCAGTGTCTGGTTTAGCAGTAACTTTTCGAAAAGTGTTTCGGAAAATGCAGTAGTTGTTGGCCGGCTTGTTTATCCCAGGCTATCAGAGCGGTACTCTCATGTGACATTGACTCAAACCCAGGCGGGAGCCACCGTGGCTTCACTGGATCTTGACTATCAATTGGTTGATGATCAAGCGCGTGGAAAAGTCAAAGATGCTGACTGGGCTGTTCGATCCGGCATACGGTCGAAAGCCAATGCGGATGAGTCTCGCGCAAGGTATGCAGATCTGGCTTCTTATCCCGCGTGGTCGTGGGGAATTAATCCAGCGCTTCGATCCAACATCGGAGGGCCGACCGGCTTCTATCAGGTCGATGTGCAGGTCAAGCCTTTTGCAACGATGCAGCTCAATAAAAACAACTCTCTTACCGGTACGTTAGCGTGGTCGGTGATAGGTAACCTCGATGAACTCGAGCCGCGCGATAGTAGCAATCTACCTAATGTGCGTAGTGACCTCGAAAGTTACCAAAGCATTGGACCCGACTTGTATATCGAGGAAATTGAATTCAACTCTGTTTTTGATGTTGCACCGGATGTATTCGGGCGCGTGTCATTCGGTATTTTTGAAGACATGTATGGAGGGGTTGGCGCTGAAATCCTCTGGCGCCCGCTGGGCCGGTCCTATGCGCTCGGTTTAGATCTCGCTCGCGTTCGGCAGCGTGATTACGATCAGCTGTTTACCTTCAGAGACTACGAGGCCACGACGGGCCATCTGACTCTGTACTGGCGGACCCCATGGCTTGGAATAAATGTTGAAACAAGTTTCGGTCAGTATCTCGCGGGTGATGTGGGAATGACATTTAAAACGTCACGCCGCTTCCCCAATGGTTTTGAGGTTGGAGCGTTCTTTTCCCAAACTAATGTTTCTGCCGAGGATTTCGGCGAGGGCAGTTTCGACAAAGGGGTGTTCATGTCCGTGCCGATCACGGCGATGGATAGAAATGTGCGTGGCTCCAGTGCAGTTAACTTTAACTACCGTTTTCTTACTCGGGACGGAGGCCAGAAAGTCGATAGTGGTCGGCCCCTATACCCGCTTGTTGAAGTGAACCATCGTGAGATGGCGCCATGAGCGGGACATTTAAGTATGTCGCTCTGGTTCTCGTGTTATCTGTTGGTGCCGGGTGCAGTGTTCGCGAAGAGCCTCGCCGGGTATCCATGCTGGCATCAATGGCGAACACGGAGGCGTTGCAGGAGTTTGCGCGTCGGTCGGCTGAAATCCCGATCGCGCAAGCCTGGGTGAAGTTCGATGGCCGGTCTGTTCAGCTCGGGTTTCTTGCTGAACTCACTCCTGAGGGCGAAGAGAAATGGATGGTACGTGACGGACGTTCCGTCCTACTGAAGGCGGGGCGAATCGTTGGCTCTATCAATCTAGATGGTGAAGGTGTGCGCACTCTCGATTCGTCGCATGATTCCGTCGCCGATTGGGTGCTTCACAAAGGGACCCTGCCTTCAGTTGGCGACGTGTCACGTCACCTCTTGCGCGAAGGAGAGTCGCAGTGGGAACAATCCCGCCTAATCACCGCGTCGGAATGGCGTGTTGTGGCGACTCAGAGAGGAGTGCGTTTGGCCTACGTCATCGCAGAAGCAGTGGATGTGGGGCGTGCTCGACGCCCGGTGACCGTAGAGTCGTGGTTTGACGCATCGAGCCGACGGCCACTGTACGTGGAGGCTATCATTGAGTTGACCCAACCGATGATCAAGTTTGAGTCCATTACTGAGCCGGATTTCCGCCCTGTTCAATCGTGAGCAGAAGGCACATCACCGAGTTCGTGATTGTGTCGATGTTTTACCAGATACAACGGTCGCCCCTTAGCCTCGTTGTAGATCCGCCCGATATACGACCCCAGCACGCCGATGGAGAGTAGCTGCACCCCTGAAAAGAACAGAATCACGGTGATCAGTGTCGGGTAACCTGCCACGGGGTCGCCGTAGAGCATGGTCTTGATAATCGTGTAACTGCCAAAGACGAATGCGCCGAAAGCGGCGACGAGTCCCATCAGCGTGGCCACCTTGAGGGGCATGGTCGAGAAGGCGGTCACGCCGTCGGCGGCGAGGTGCAGTAGCTTGAGAAAGTTGAATTTGCTGCGGCCGGCGGCGCGGGGTTCGCGCTCGTAGTCGAGCAGGATGCGGGGGTAGCCGACCCACTCGAAAATTCCCTTCATGAAGCGGTTGTGCTCGCGCAATTCACGCACCGCATCGACGGCCCGACGCGAGAGCAGGCGGAAGTCGCCGGTGCCCGGAGTCAGGCGAACCCCGGCATGGATGCGCTCCATGACCCAGTAAAACGCGTTGGAAAAGAACACTTTGCGCCGAGTTTCGCCGGGCCGAGAAAGGCGACGAGGGACGACGACGTCGTAGCCCTCGTCTGCCAGTTGCCACATGCGCGGCAACAGCTCGGGGGGGTCCTGCAGGTCGGCATCGATAATCAGTGTGCGGGCTCCGCGGCACAGGTCGAGGCCCGCGGTCATGGCCGCCTCTTTGCCGAAATTTCGTGACAGCTCGATCAGGCGGATGCGGGCGTCGGTGGCGGCCAGGCCGCGGACGTGGTCGGCGCTGCCGTCCTGAGAGCCGTCATCGACGAAAAGAATTTCGGCGCAAACGCCGGGCATGCTGTCGAGGACCGTGCCCATGCGGGCATGAAAGGCATCCAGATTTTCACGCTCGTTGTACATCGGCACGATGACGCTGAGATCAGGTGCGCGAGCGGCCGCCGCGGCGGCGGGCGCGGCCAGATCCACCACTGTATTGGTGGCCTCGGTCACAGCGGGGGACGCGGACGTATTCATAGAGCGGGCGGCGTGTGTGGCGCGAACACCCAGAACTTTGCCAGTAAATAGTTCACGGCAAAAGCGGCGGCGGTGGCAGCGAGCTGCGCGGGCAACCAGTGCCAGGCCACGGCGAGCAGCCCGGCCATCACGGCGGCGTTGGTGATGAAGCCGCCGGCGGCACTGAGCACGAAGCGAGCGAAAGTCCGCCAGCCGCGTACCGCGCTGGCAAAAGTGACGCGCGAATGCAGCCGGTAATTGACCAGCAAACCCACTGTGGCACCGACTACGGAGCCCGTCCACGCCCCCATGCCGGCCGCTTCGACCCAGAGCAGCAACACTAAATAGTGCGCCGCCGTACCGACCAGACTGAGGCCGCCAAAGGTCAGCAGTTGCCTCACGGTGCTGTCGGTTTCATTGGCGTGGATTCAGCGGGCCTTGCCGCGCTGCGGCCTCGCGCTGGCGCAATGCTCTGGCCAGGGCGGAGATTCACCGCCGCGGCCGCCATACACCAACCGGACAGTCGCCCCACAGTTCCGTGCGGTGGAAGGCGTAATGCGGGCGTAGCGTCGCATCCATGCGGCTTTGTCCTTCTTTGCCCCCGCTTTCGCGGCACTCGCGGCCGGACCAGACGATGAATTCGATGTCGCGCGCATGGGCCCAGGCGCCGGCGTCCGGCAATGTGCCTTCATACATCTGGTTGATCGGCTCCTTGCGCGCATTCACTTCGCCGAAGCCGCCGCGCCAGGTGTACTGATGATCGGGCCAGCCGAGGAACACGGCCTTGTTGCCCATCAGCGACAGCGCGCCGGAATCGTCATAGGCGTTGGCCTTGACGTTTTCGATGGCGATGCCGGGGGCCTGCTGGCGCAGATAGAGCACGATCGACTTGTTGGTATGGTCGCGCATGTAAATGTGGTCGCCGTAAATCTTGCCGACATCGTCACCGGTGCGGCGCAACAGCTGATCGAGCAGGGGGAGGGCCGGCAGCAGCAGCAGCACCGCCAGCGCGATGGCCAGTATCCGCACTTTGCTGATCTCGCTGGACAGCAGGGCGATCAGCCCGCCGGTCATGCCGAAGGCCCAGGTCCAGCTCCACCATTTCATCGCCGAGTTGGTGCGCTCGAAGACATCGACCGACAGGTCGTTGACGTAGACCAGGCCGTTGAACGTCATCAGCACCAGCGCCGCGGCACCGATATAGCCACTGATGCTGCGCAGGCGGGTGGTCCACACGGCGACCGCGCTGACCACCAGTAAGGGCCACCACTGGATCAGATACGGCCAGGGGCTGCCGCGATATTCGCTGGGCACGAACTTGATGCCGATGCCGAGCGTACGTGCCGACAGACCCTGCAGGTGCGGCAGAAAAATCAGCAGGCTGAGCAGCGCGCCGGCGGCCATCCACACGAACCGCTGGGTGGCGCGCTCGGCGTCACGCTCGACCAGCGTGCGCCAGACAAACCAGCCGCCGGCTACCAGCACGGCGTGTGGGAACATCCACGAATTGGAGGCCAGCATCACCAGCGGGACCATGCCCAGCACGACCAGCAGTGTGCGTTCCTCGCGCGCGGGCAGCGGGCTGCGGCTCAGGTGGAACAGCAGCGCCAGCAGGGCCAGCGCCAGGAAAAACCCGGACAGGGTGGGGTGAAAATCGCCGAGGAAGATCTGGTAAGCGAAGTATTCCAGCGGTTGCTCTGCGGGCAGGTGCTGGCTGGTCGGGCCGGCGTTTTCGCCAAAGATCTTGTGGAACACCTTGCCGTTGAAGCGGGCTTCGGCGGTGAGGCCGACAAAGGCGGGGTTTTCACCCTCGCCGGTCATGGTCTGGTAGTGCCAGGGCACGGTGACCAGCGACGCGCCGGTGCCGCCCAGGCTCAGCGCCAGCGCCACCACGGTGGCCTTGCGCGTCGACCCCAGTACCGCATAGGCCAGTCGCCACCCGGCGAAGATGGTGGCCGCAATGAACAGCACAAAGCCCGACTGATACAGAATCGTCGCCGGCAGGTTGAGCATGCGCCCCGGCAGGCTCATCAGGTAGTACTGCAGCGGATAGTAGAAGTCGAATTTGTAAGGCGGCAGCCAGCGGTCCACGGCGGGCAGGCTGTCGGCATACAGGAAATTCTGCAGAAACAGCAGGTTGGTCAGCTTTTCCGATGACGCATACAGGCTCGGGAAGCTGAAACGCCAGGCCAGCGGCCAGAGCACGGCCAGAACCAGTGCCATGACGGCGGCCGGCGGCAGGCGCAACGCGGGCAGCAGTTTCGCAGGCGGGGTGCTGGCGAGGTCGCGATTCAGCCCGAGGGCGGTGCCGGCCAGCAGCAACCAGAGCAGCCACAGGCCGCCATCGCCCAGCCAGAGCATGTGCTCGACGAAATATAGCGTGGCCGCCGTCAGCAGCAGCAACAGCATGCCGCCACCGGGCAGTCCCGGCAGCATTCGCCGGGCCAGCAGCGCGAACGGTACGAAAAGCACGCTGCCAGCCACCAGCAACGCGAGCACATACAAAGCGGACATGAACACTCCCGTGATCGGCCGTGCGCGATGGCGCCGACCTCCCCGTCATTAGAGGTTGTGGGATTCTAGCAGCGGGTTGCTATACTTCGCGGTTACGCCTTGTCAAGAATGCAGCCCATGGCCCGTGTGACCGTCGAAGATTGCCTCGAGCATATCCACAACCAGTTTGACCTGACTCTCGCCGCCGCCCGCCGCGCGCGCGCGCTGGCGCGGGGCGCCCACGCCAAGGTTGACTGGGAGCACGACAAATCCACCGTGGTCGCCCTGCGCGAGATTGCGGACCAGCACATCGGCGCCGAAGTGCTCGACGAAGACGAACTGCCGCCGCTGCCCACCATCCGCGTGGACACCAGCAATATCGAGATCGGCACCGACTAAGCCGGCGACGCCGGGGTGCCGCGCGCCTCGGTGATGGATCCCGGGGCCTAGCGCCCGGGAAGATGCGCCCTGAGCCCGCTACACTGCGGCTTGTGGATATCCCGGTTTTCACCCGCATCAACAAGGCGATTCGCACGCAGCGGATCGACCGCGCCTTCGGCATCAACGCCCTGTGCGAGGTGCTCGAAGCGTATATGCCCGAAGACGACGTGGCGCTGGTGCGCCGGGCCTACGATTACGGCGCCAATGCGCACAGCGGGCAGTACCGCAAATCGGGCGAAGCCTACATCTATCACCCGCTGGCGGTCGCACAGATTCTGGCGCACATGAATCTTGACGCGGTGACCATCGCCGCGGCGATTCTGCACGATGTGATCGAGGACACCGACGCGCTCGCCGCCGACCTGGCGTCACGGTTCGGTCAGGATGTGGCGCATATCGTCGAGGGGGTCAGCAAGCTCGACCGCGCCTCCGATCAGAGCCGGGAGACGGCCCAGGCGCAGAGCCTGCGCAAACTGCTGCTGGCGATGACCGACGATATCCGGGTGATTCTGGTCAAGCTGGCGGACCGGCTGCACAACATGCGCACGCTGGGTGCCATGCAGCCGGAGAAACGCCGGCGCATTGCCCAGGAAACGCTGGATATCTATGCGCCGATCGCGCAGCGGCTGGGCATTCAGGCGATCCGCACGGAGCTGGAGGATCTGGGCTTCTCCAACCTCTATCCGATGCGCTACCGGGTGCTCAATGAGTCCGTCGAGCGGCTCTCAAACAAGCGCAAGAATCTGATCCGCGAGGTGGAGACCCGCCTCAGCCGGGCGCTGTCTGAGGAGGGCATTGGCGCGGCGGTGTTCGGCCGGCGCAAGAACCTGTACAGCACCTATCGCAAGATGCAGAGCAAGCATCTGCACTTTCTCGATGTGATGGACCTCTACGGTTTTCGCATCATCGTCGAGTCGGACGACGCCTGCTACCGCGCGCTGGGCGTGGCGCACAGCGTGTACCGGCCGGTGGCGCAGCTGTTTGACGACTACATCGCCAACCCCAAGGTCAATGGCTACCAGAGCCTGCATTCGACGCTGGTCGGGCCTCGGGGTGTGAAGATCGAGGTGCAAATCCGCACCCGCGAAATGAACCAGGTGGCCGAGGCCGGTGTGGCCGCGCACTGGCTGTACAAGATCAACTCGACCAAGTCACGGCTGGCCGCACCGCAGCAGCGCGCGCGGGCCTGGCTCGACAACCTGATGTCGCTGCACGCCGAAACCCCGGATTCGGAGGACTTCGTCGAGAACGTGCGGGTCGACCTGTTCCCCGACGAGATTTACGTGTTCTCGCCGAAAGGCCGCATCGTGCGCCTGCCCAAGCGTGCGACCCCGGTGGATTTCGCCTATGCCATCCACACGGAGCTGGGCAATACCTGCGTCGCCGCCCGCGTGGACGGGCGCCTGGCGTCGCTGGCGACGCCGCTGCAGAGCGGCATGCGGGTAGAAATCATCACCGCCAAGCATCAGCAGCCCAACGCCGTCTGGCTGAACTCGGTGCGCACCGCCAAGGCGCGCAGTGCGATCCTGCACAAGCTGCGGCATCAGCGCGATGACGAGGCGCGCAAACTGGGTCGCCGGCTGTTGCAGATGGGCCTGCGGCAGCTCGGCAGCAAGGCCAGTGGCATCGAGGAAGAGCGGGTGGAGGAGGTGCTGGCGACTCTCGGCGTCGACAGCATGGATGCGTTGTATGAACAGATTGGCCGCGGCAAGCGGCTGGCCCCGGTGGTCGCGCGGCAGCTACTGGCGGCCGACGCCGACGGCGGGGATGGCAGCCACGGTTCGCTGCAGGTGACCGGCACCGAAGGCATGGTGCTGGAGTACGCCCGCTGCTGCCGGCCGATTCCCGGCGATGCCATCCGCGGCAAGCTGTCCTCGGGCCGCGGCATCGTCATTCACCGGCGCAAGTGCACCCGCGGGGACAGTCGCAAGGAAGACGCCGGCGATGTCGTTGATGTGGTCTGGGCCGACGATATCGAGGGTGAGTACCCGGTCGAGGTGGTGATTTCCTGCACCAATCGCCGGGGGATGCTGGCCTCGGTGGCCACGGCTGTGTCCGATGCGCAATCCAGCGTCGATCGCGTCAACATTTACGACCGCAGCGGCGAGGTTACGGAGTTCCAGATCCTGTGCGCAGTGCGCAATCGCGTTCATTTGGCGCGCATCCTGCGCGCCTTGCGGCGCATCACCGGGGTGGAGCGTGTCGAGCGGGGGCCTGTGGAGCCGGGCCGGCGCATGCCTGTGGAGACGGGCGGCTGAACTTACAATCGGTCGGGTCATTCGCGAAATCATCAGACCATGTCCCGCACCCCGATCCACACTGACAACGCGCCGGCTGCTATCGGCACCTATTCGCAGGCCGTGCGTGCCGGCAACACCTTGTATCTCTCCGGGCAGATTCCGTTGCGCGCGACGACGATGCAACTGATCGACAGCACCGATTTCGCCGATCACGCGCGGCAGGTGTTTCGCAACCTGCAGGCGATCTGCGAGGCGGCCGGGTTGAGCCTGGATCACATCGTCAAGCTGAACATCTACCTGCCGGACCTGGCGCATTTCGCCACCGTCAATGCGGTGATGGCGGAGTTCTTCGCCCAGCCGTATCCGGCGCGGGCCGCCGTCGGCGTGGCCAGCCTGCCCAAGGGGGCGGTGGTCGAGGCCGATGCGGTGGCCGTGTTTCCGGACTGACTGCGCGGCGCATGGAACTCACCGCGCTGCCCGGGGTGGGCCCGCGCACGCGTGAGCAGCTCAGTCGTCTGGGCCTGGTCACGGTTGAGGATCTGCTGCTGCACGTGCCGTCGCGCTATGAAGACCGCACCCGGGTGACGCCCGTGGCCGCGGTGGTGCCGGGCGTCGCAGCCCGTTTTTTGGTCCAGGTGCGCGATGCGCGGGTGCAGTTTGGTGCGCGCCGCAGCCTGCGCATCGATGCCGCGGACGCCAGCGGCGAGCTGACCATTCGCCTGTTCCATTTTCGCCAGTCCACGGGCTTTGCCGAAGGGCAGTGGTTGCTGTGCTGGGGCGTACTGCGCGAGAGCCGCTGGGGACGCGAATGCGTGCACCCGCAGATGCAGCGGGTGGCGAGCCCGCAGGCGCTTCCCGACCTGGGTGACCGCCTGACGCCGGTGTATCCGACCACGGCGGGGCTGCCGCAGTCGCGCTGGCAGACACTGCAGGAGCGAGCCATTGCGCATGTCGAACCGTTGTTTCCGGAGTTGATGCCAGAGCCCTTGGCGCCAGCGCTGGTGTTGGCCGACGCCTTGCGCTGTGTGCACTTTCCGCCAGTGGATCAGCCCGCGACCTTGCAGGCGGCGCGTGATCGTCTGGCCTTCGAGGAATTGCTCGCGCAACGGCTTGCGGTGCTGCGCGGCCGGTCGGTGGCCGCTCGCCGACCTGCGCCGGCCTGCCCGGTCGTGCCGGAAGTGGCGGCGGCCCTGGATGCCGGGCTGCCGTTTGCACTCACCGCCGCCCAGCAGCGGGTCATCGCCGAGATTGCCCAGGACCTGGATTGCGGGGAGCCCATGTTGCGTCTGGTTCAGGGCGATGTGGGCTGCGGCAAGACCGTCGTTGCTGCGCACGCGGCGGTGCAGGCGCTGGCGGCGGGCGGGCAGGTGGCCATCATGGCGCCCACCGAAATTCTGGCGCGGCAGCATGCGCAGTCGCTGCGGGCCTGGCTGGAACCGCTGGGCTTTACGGTCGGCCTGCTCGTCGGCGGGCAGAAAACCGCCGAACGGCGCCGGCAAGTGCAGGACATCGCCAGCGGCGCGCTGCGCCTGGTGGTGGGCACGCAGGCGCTGTTTCAGCAGGGCGTGGAGTTCGCCCAACTGCATCTGGTCATCGTCGATGAGCAGCACCGTTTCGGCGTCGGCCAGCGGTTGGCGCTACGCGACAAGAGTGGCCCGGTGCAGGCGCATCAACTCATCCTCACGGCGACGCCGATTCCGCGCACGCTGGCGCAAACGCTCTACGCCGATCTGGCGATCTCCCGCATCGATGCCTTGCCACCCGGGCGGCAGCCGGTGCAGACCGTGGCGATGGCGCAATCACGCCGGCCGGATGTGGTGGAGCGCCTGCGGGTGGTTTGTGCCGCCGGTGCGCAGGCCTTCTGGGTCTGCCCCGCGCTGTCGGAGTCGGAGCACGCCACGGCTGCTGAAGACATCGCCGAGATGCTGCGCGAATCCCTCCCGGAGCTGCCGATCGGCCTGATTCATGGGCAGATGAAGGCCGACGACAAGGTGGCCGTGATGGCGCAGTTTCATGCCGGTGCGATGGCGATTCTGGTGGCGACCACGGTGATTGAGGTGGGGGTGGATGTGCCCAATGCGACGATCATCATCATCGACGAGGCCGAGCGCCTTGGTCTGGCGCAGCTGCACCAGTTGCGTGGGCGCGTGGGCCGGGGGGCGGCGGCAAGTTTCTGCGTGCTGCTCTACAAGCCGCCGCTGGCGGACACGGCGCAGGCGCGGCTGCAGGCCCTGTGCACGACGCATGATGGCTTCGCGCTGGCCGAGACGGACCTGCAGCTGCGCGGGCCGGGGGAGCTGCTGGGTACCGCGCAAAGCGGCGAGCAACGCTTGCGTTTTGCCGATGCGCTGCTGGATACGCGCCTGCTGCCGCAGGTCATCAGCGTGGCCGACGCCATGGCCGCAACCGAGCCGCAGCGGGCCACGGCGCTGGTGCGGCGCTGGCTGGGCGCGCGGGCGCACTACGCCGATGTGTGAACGATGGCGGTGGCACGTTGACGTAGGTCTACACATCTGTTGGTGGGGAGCATGATGATCAACCGACTGGCGCTGTATGCGCGTCTGGTGCGCCTGGACCGGCCCATCGGCATCTATTTGCTGCTGTGGCCGACATTGTGGGCCCTGTGGATTGCCGCGCAAGGCCTGCCGCCCGTAGACGTCCTGCTGGTGTTCGTGGCCGGCACGGTGCTGATGCGCTCCGCGGGTTGCGCCATCAACGATTTCGCCGACCGCAAGGTTGATGGCCTGGTCGAGCGCACGCGGGACCGACCGCTGGCCACGGGCGCGCTGCACCCGGTCGAAGCGCTGCTGGTGTTCGCGCTGCTCAGTCTTATTGCGCTGGCGCTGGTCTGGCAACTCAATCGACTGACCTTGCTGCTGTCGGTGCCAGCGGTGCTGCTGGCAGCGAGCTACCCCTTCGCCAAGCGCTACACCCACCTGCCGCAGGCGCACCTGGGGCTGGCTTTCGCCTGGGGCGTGCCGATGGCTTTCGCGGCGGTGCGCGGCGAGGTGCCGCCGGTGGCCTGGGGTGTGTTCGCGGCGACGGTGCTGTGGACGATTGCCTACGACACCTTCTATGCGATGGTGGATCGTGACGATGACCGGCTTGCGGGCATCAAATCCACCGCCTTGCTGTTTGGCCGTTTTGACCGTGCGATCACGGCGGGGCTGCAACTGCTGACATTGCTGTTGCTCGCCGGTATGGGCTGGCACCTGGGGCTGGGTTGGCCCTATGGGCTCGGCTGGTGCGTGGCGGCGGGCCTGGCCGCCCGGCAGCAGTGGCAGATTCGCCAGCGCGAGCGCGCGGCGTGTTTTCGCGCGTTTCTGGCCAATCACTGGTTCGGCATGGCGATTTTCGTCGGCCTCGCCACGGATTACGCGTTGGCCTAGGTGCCCGATGCGGTTGTGTGGGCAGCGGATGTCGCGGGGTTTTGGGATCCTGCGGTCGACGTGCGCGCCTCATCATTGTCCGCGTCCCGCTGCGGCGCCGGCGTGCGCAGCAGGGCCAGCACCCGCACCGATGCCGCGCCGGCGGCCTGCACGGCACGGCTGGCGTCGCGCAAGGTCGTGCCGGTGGTCATGACGTCATCGACGATCAGCACATGCCGGCCCGGCAGGGCGTTGCCCAGGGTGAAGCGCTCGCGGGCTTGCCAGCGGGCCTGCCGCGAGCGCCGATGCTGCAGGGCGGTGTCGCGGGCCTGCAGGGCATCACGTAAGGGGAGGTTGTGGCGCTGGGCCAGCGCTCGTGCCAGCGCGCGGGCGACATTGATACCGCGCTGGCGCAGCCGTGCGCGTGGCATGGGGATGGCGCAGATCACATCCACTGCGCCGAGATCGGCTGCGCCGAGGGTGCGGTACAGCATGTCCTGTAACGCGCGCAGGGCAAACAGATCCTCGTGAAACTTGGCTTGCTGCAGCCACTGGCGGGCCGGGCCCGCATAACGCCATGGGGCATGACAGTGCCGCCATGGTGGGGGCTGGTGCCGACAGCGGGCGCAGCAGGCGGCGGCACGGGTGCCTGACGGCCCGAGAGGCTCGGCGCAGCGCGGGCAGCAGGGCGTGTTCGGGGCGAGTTGCGCGCAACACCGGGTGCACAGCCCGGGCTGGTTGAGCGCTGCCCGGCAACCGGGGCAGCGCAGCAGATCCATCGCCATCAGCCACTTGTCAATCATGCGGACGGCTCGCGGTTGACGACTGTGTCCGCCCTGCGCCAGCATCCGCAGGTTCTCGTTGCCGGCATGGCCTTCGCCAATGACTCATTCCATGACCTCTCCCGCTTCCACCAGCGGGGCTCCCGCGAACACGGCCATGGCGCCGAGCGACGCGAGTACGGTGCGCCATGACTGGCGCGCCGACGAGGTGCAGGCGCTGTTTGCGCTGCCCTTTCCCGAGTTGTTGTTCCGCGCGCAGCAGGTGCACCGCCGCCATCACGCGGCGGATCGGGTGCAGTTGTCGACCCTGATGAACATCAAAACCGGCGGCTGTCCGGAAGACTGCAAGTACTGCTCGCAAAGCATTCGCTACGACACGGGCCTGGAAAAGGAAACCCTCGCTGCGGTGGAAGAGGTGCGCGAGGCGGCACAGCGGGCCCAGGCGGCCGGTGCGACGCGGTTCTGTATGGGCGCGGCCTGGCGTGGGCCGAAGGCGCGTGATATGGGTGTGGTCAAGGCCATGATTGCCGAGGTCAAGGCGCTGGGCATGGAGTCGTGCATGACACTCGGCCTGCTGGATGATGCGCAGGCGGCCGAGCTGGCGGCGGCGGGGCTGGATTACTACAACCACAACATTGATACCTCGCCGGAGTACTACGACAAGGTCATCACCACCCGGACATTCCAGTCGCGGCTGGACACCCACGCGCATGTGCGCGAGGCCGGTATCAAGGTGTGCGCGGGCGGCATTCTGGGTCTGGGCGAGTCGCGCGCGGACCGGGCCGAGATGTTGCGCACGCTGGCCAATCTGCCGGCGCATCCGGATTCGGTGCCCATCAATCAGCTGGTGGCGGTGCCGGGCACCCCTTTCGCTGAGAACACCGGGGTCGACATCCTCGAGTTCGTGCGCACGATTGCCGTCGCGCGGATTTTGATGCCCAAGGCCGTGGTGCGCCTCTCGGCCGGGCGCAGCGCGATGGACGACGCTGCGCAGGCTCTGTGTTTTACCGCCGGTGCCAATTCCATGTTTTACGGTGACAAGCTGCTGACCACGGGCAACCCCGATGTCGAGGCCGACCGGCACCTGCTGGATCGGCTGGGCCTGCAGCCCACCACCGTGACCGTGCGCAACGCGCTGGCTGATGCCCCGCCGGACGCTGCGCACCATGTATCTGCCGAAGCGCGGGAGTGTGTCGCGGGCGTTCGGTGAGCCCGGTGGCTCTGGAGGATCGCGCCCGGCAGGCGCTGGCGACGATTGATGCGCAGCAACGCCGGCGGCAGCGGCAGGAAGTCGTGTCGCGCCAGGGCATCTGGGCGCAGTGCGCCGACGGTGAGTCGCGCCGGGTGTTCTGCAGCAACGACTATCTGGGCCTGGCCGATGACCCGCGGGTCCGGGATGCGGCGGCGCGGGCGGGCAGCTTCGGCAGTACGGCGTCGCAGCATGTCTGCGGGTTTCACGCGGAGCAACGGGCGCTGGAGGACGAGCTGGCGGATCGCCTGGGCGCACAGCGTGCCCTGGTCGGTGGCAGCGGGTATGCGCTTAACACCGGTGTGATTCCGGTGCTGGCCGGTCGCGAGGACGGCATTCTTGCCGATGCGCTGAATCATGCCTCGTTGATTGACGGCTGCCGCTTGAGCCGGGCGCGGGTCGGGGTTTATGCCCATGCCGACGTAGCCGATCTCGCCCGCTGCGGGCAGCAATTGCAGGCGGAGCAGCGCGCCCCCGCGCTGGTCGTCACCGATGCCGTGTTCAGCATGGACGGTGATGTCGCGCCGCTGCCCGCCCTGCGCGATTACGCCGCGGCCCATGATGCGGGGCTGTATGTCGATGACGCTCACGGCTTTGGCTGGGCGGGCGAGGGCCGGGGCAGCGTGGCGGCCGCCGGGCTGGCGCCCAATGCGCTGGTGCAGCTGGTGACCTTTGGCAAGGCGCTGGGCGGCTATGGTGCGGCGGTGGCCGGTGCCGGCGATGTCATGGAATGGCTGCTGCAACGGTCGCGGACGACTCTGTTTGCCACGGCGCTTCCCGTGCCGGTGCTGGCCGCCGCCCGCGCCGCGCTGCGCATCACTATCGACGAAGCGGAGCATCGCCAGCAGTTGCAGCACAACATCCGCGCTCTACGCGCCGCCTGTGCTCGGGAAAACCTGGTGCTGTTGCCGGGTGAGTCGCCGATTCAGGCGCTGGTGCTCGGCCCGGAGGCTCGCGCGCTGGCCTGGCAACGGGCCTTGTGGCGGGCCGGATTCTGGGTCAATGCCATCCGCCCGCCGACGGTGCCGGCAGGCACGTCGCGTCTGCGTATCACGCTGAGCGCGTTGCATGGCGCCGACGATATCGCCGCGCTGGTCGCCGTGCTCGCGGAAATCGCCGCCCGCGAAGCGGATTCGGCACTGACGGCCTGATCCGATGCCCATCATCTTCATCGGCGGTACGGATACCGAGATCGGCAAGACCTGGGTGACCTGCCGGTTGCTCGCCGCATTGCGTGGTCAAGGCCTGAGCTGCGTGGGCTACAAGCCGGTGGCGGCAGGCTGCGAATGGCGCGATGGACAATGGCTGAACGACGATGCGTTGCGGCTGCAGGCGGCGTCGAGCGTGTCGCGCCCTTACGCGGAGATCAATCCCATCGCGCTGCCGGAGCCCATCGCGCCGCATCTGGCAGCGGCGCGCGCGGGGCAGGTCATCGACCCCGAGCGCATGGTCGCGGGCGCCGTGCATCTGCAGCAATACGCCGACTGGGTATTGGTCGAGGGCGCGGGCGGATTGCGGGTGCCGTTGACGACATCCGAGGATTTGCTCGATGTCGTACAGCGGGCCGGATGGCCGGTGGTGCTGGTGGTGGGGATGCGCCTGGGCTGCCTGAACCATGCACTGCTGAGCGCACAGGCGCTGCAGGCCGCCGGCGCGGCATGGAGCTGGGTGGCCAATGTGCTGCCACCAGTGCAGCCGCATGTGCAGGACAATATCGCCACGCTGGTGCAGCGCATGCCCGCGCCGTGCCTCGAACTGGAGCCGGCGCTGGCCGTTGCGGGCCTGCAAAACCTCGGCACACGGGCGACTTCCCGGAACCAATCCCCGGGAACCTGACTTGGTTGGTTGTTTTCAACTAAAATTACAAGGCTCGCTCGGGTGGGCTGACCGTGACCTCCGGGATGCCCCCTGGGGTATCCGCCCCCCGCCCGCGTATCCGCATCACGGAGTTCAAGGACACGATGGATATTCGCAAGACCGGGGTTGCTAGTGCGGCCCTTCTGGCAATGCTCAGCGGCGCGGCCGCTGCGTCCCCCTACAATCTCAGCCCCGGCGTGACCGAACTGACCCGCGAGGTCTACGGCCTGCATATGCTGATCTTCTGGATCTGCTGTGCTATCGGTGTGGTGGTCTTCGGCGCGATGATCTATTCGATTTTCGCGCACCGCAAAAGCGTGCATCCGAAGCCCGCGGATTTTCATGAGAGCATCAAGGTTGAGATTGCCTGGACAGTGGTGCCCTTCCTGATCCTGATCGGCATGGCCATTCCGGCCGCCGGGACACTGATCAAGATGGAGGACACCTCCAACTCCGACCTGACGATCAAGATCACCGGCTATCAGTGGAAGTGGGAGTACGAGTACCTCGACCACGATTACAGCTTCTTTTCCACGCTGGCGGCCAGCTCCAACGCGGCGCGTCAGCTGGGTTCCGGGGTCGATCCATCCAGCGTTGAAAATTACCTGCTGGAAGTCGACAACGAACTGGTGCTGCCGGTGGGCAAGAAAGTCCGCCTGCTGCTGACCGCCAACGACGTGATTCACGCCTGGTGGGTGCCGGAAGTGACCGGCAAGAAAGACGCGATTCCGGGCTACATCAACAAGATGTGGGTCAATATCGAGGAGCCCGGCGTATACCGCGGACAGTGCGCTGAATTGTGCGGTCGCGACCACGGCTTCATGCCGATTGTCGTGCGGGCCGTCCCGGCAGATGAATTTGACGCCTGGCTGGCGGAAAAGTCAGGCAAGACGACGGACGTGGCTGCGGCTCCGGCGGTTGAGGTGGCCTCAGCGGCCCCGGCCCCGGTCGAAGTGGCCAGCAATGTCCCGTCGGCGCTGAGCAAAGATGATTTGATGGAGCAGGGCAAGCAGCTGTACGGCATGCATTGCGCTGCCTGTCATCAACCGAGTGGAGAGGGAATGGCCGCCGCGAATTTCCCGGCCTTGAAGGGGTCGCCGGTGGTGAATGGGGATGTCGCCGGACTGCTGACGCAGATCATTAACGGCAAAAACGCGATGCCGGGCTTTGCCTATCTCAAAGACACCGAAATCGCATCCATCACGACCTATACGCGGAATGCGTGGGGTAACAGCGCCAGCACCATTCAGGGTGCCGACGTTGCCGCCCAGCGCTAATTGACGGCACGAAAGGAGTTTTCGATGAGCCACGCAGCCACACACGATCACGCGCACGATCATGACCATGGCCCCGAGAAGGGGATCATGCGCTGGATCAAGACAACCAACCACAAGGACCTCGGGACCCTGTACCTCTGGTTCTCGATGATCATGTTCTTTATTGGCGGCCTGATGTCGCTGGTGATTCGCGCCGAGCTGTTCCAGCCGGGGCTGCAATTCGTACATCCCGAGTTTTTCAACTCGATGACGACGATGCACGCGCTGGTGATGATTTTCGGTGGGGTCATGCCGGCCTTCGTTGGCCTGGCCAACTGGATGATCCCGATGATGATCGGGTGTTCCGACCTGGCGCTGCCGCGGGTCAACAACTGGGGCTTCTGGATTCTGCCTTTTGCCTTCACGTTGCTGCTGTCGACGTTGTTCATGGACGGCGGTGCGCCGGCTGGCGGGTGGACGATGTATCCCCCGCTGGTGCTGCAGACGGGTGACGCGTTCCCGTTCCTGATTTTCGCCATTCACCTGATGGGAATTTCGTCGATTACCGGGGCCATTAACGTCATTGTCACCATCCTCAACATGCGCACCCCGCAGATGACGTTGCTGAAAATGCCGCTGTTTGTCTGGTCATGGCTGATTACCGCCTACCTGCTGCTGGCCGTGATGCCGGTGCTGGCCGGTGCGGTCACCATGCTGCTGACGGATAAATATTTCGGCACCAGCTTCTTCACCGCGGCCGGTGGCGGTGACCCGGTCATGTTCCAGCACATCTTCTGGTTCTTCGGGCACCCCGAGGTGTACATCCTGATTTTGCCCGCCTTCGGCATTATCTCGACGATCATCCCGACGTTTGCCCGCAAGCGCCTGTTCGGCTATGACTCGATGGTCTACGCGATGGCTTCCATTGCCTTCCTGTCGTTCATTGTCTGGGCGCACCACATGTTCACGGTCGGCATGCCGCTGGCGGGTGAGCTGTTCTTCATGTTCGCCACCATGCTGATCGCCGTGCCCACCGGGGTGAAGGTGTTCAACTGGATTGCGACCATGTGGCGCGGATCGATGACTTTCGAAACGCCGATGCTGTTCTCGCTGGGCTTCGTATTCCTGTTCACCATCGGCGGCTTTTCAGGCCTGATGCTGGCCATCGCCCCGGTGGACTTCCAGTATCACGACAGCTACTTCGTGGTGGCCCACTTCCACTATGTGCTGGTGCCGGGCGCGGTGTTTTCAATCATCGCCGCGATTTACTACTGGGTGCCGAAGTGGACCGGGCACATGTACAACGAGAAGCTCGGCCAGATCCACTTCTGGACGTCGGCGATCTTCATCAATGTGACCTTCTTCCCGCAGCACTTCTCGGGGCTGGCCGGCATGCCGCGACGGATTCCGGATTACGCCACGCAGTTCACGGACTGGAACGTGATCTCGTCAGTCGGCGCTTTCGCGTACTTCATCGTGCAGTTCATCTGGGCCTACAACATCATCGTCAACTGCGTGATGAAGAAGGGCGAGAAAGCCACCGCACGGGTCTGGGACGAGGCGCACGGCCTCGAGTGGACCGTTCCATCGCCGGCGCCATATCACACCTTTGAAGTGCCGCCAAAGCTGGATGAGTCGGAAGTGCAGGGTGCGCATGCCGATGACTTCCCGGCCGCCAAGCCCGCGTGACCGCGGAACGTCCCGACACGGATGCGACCAGCGAGAACGACCCTGAGCTCGCTGGTCGCAACGTCCGCACAGCCCTGTGGCTTGCGGCCTGTGCGGTCGGGTTTTTCGTCGCTTTCTTTGTGGTGATGTCCTGATGTCATCAGATACTGCCGAGAATTCCCCGCCGCGGGTGATGAGTCGCCTGCAGCACATCGCTCGCCTGCTGCTGGTGGTGGTGGGCATGTTTGGCTTTGGCTACGCCCTGGTGCCGCTGTACGGTTTCATCTGCGATGTGACGGGCCTGAATGGCACCAACTCCGGGCTGACGCTGGAGGCCGGGGTGACCGAGTCGCCCGACCTCAGCCGTACGGTGCGGGTGGAGTTTCTGACCACGGTCAACAACAACCTGCCGTGGGACTTTTCCGCGCAGGAGTCGAGTGTCGAGGTCACCGTAGGCAAGTTCCATACGGTGACATTCGAAGCGCGCAACAACGGCACCAATGACGTCGTTGCGCAGGCTACACCCAGTGTGGTGCCGTGGAAGGCGGCGGGTTACGTTCGCAAGACAGAATGTTTCTGCTTCTCGCCGCAACCCTTCGCCTCGGGTGAGCACAAGGTGATGCCGGTACGGTTCCTCGTCGATCCGGACCTGCCGGAAGGAATTGACACCATCACCTTGTCGTATACCTTTTTTGATGCCACCGGGCTGGCCCGGCTGGATAACTAAGTTCTGACTGCCCTCGGAGTTCCGCTGATGTCCTCGCAATCCGGTTCCTATTACGTACCCGCTCCCACCGCGTGGCCTTTCTATCTGACCATCGGTCTGGTGTTGCTGGTGATTGGCATCGCGAGTTACCTCAATGGCAACGAAGTCGGGCCGGTGCCCACCTTTGGTGGAATCTTCATCACGCTGGCCTTCATCTGGACTTGGATGCGCGGAGTCATTCATGAGAGCGAGTCCGGCCTGTACAGCAAGCAGGTCGACATGACCTATCGCTGGGGGATGGCCTGGTTCATCTTCTCCGAGGTGATGTTCTTTGCGGCCTTCTTCGGGGCGCTGTTCTACGCCCGGCAGCTTAGCCTGCCGTGGATCGGTGGGGAGGATGTGGTCACCAATGCCCTGCTGTGGACCGGCTTTGAAAACGCGTGGCCAAGCAACGGCCCGCAAGCCCTGGGTGGCGAGTTCGAAACCATCCCGCCCTGGGGATTGCCATTCATCAACACCCTGTTGCTGCTCACCTCGGGCGTGACCTTGACCTTTGCGCATCACGGCCTGCGTGACGGTGGCAGCCGTACGG
>JBDNBC010000089.1:0-8435 GCA_039768115.1 Oceanococcaceae bacterium | reverse complement strand
TGGCCATGCGCGATGCGGTGCCGGACGGCGCCGGTGCCATGGCCGCCGTGGTCGGGCTGGATGCGGACGCCGTGAGTACCCTGTGCGCGGCCATTCCCGGGCAGCTGGAGGCCGTGAACTTCAATGCCCCAACGCAAATCGTGATTGCCGGCAGTACGGCGGCCATTGACGAGGCCTGCGCGCGCGCGAAGGAGTTTGGCGCGCGGATGATTCGCAAGCTGCCGGTTTCCGTTCCGGCTCACAGCGTTTTGATGCGCGCCGCGCGCGCGCGGCTGGACGCGGCAGCCGCCACCCTGAACTGGTCCGCGCCGCGCATCCCGCTGCTGCACAACATCGATGCCCAGGCGTGGACTGTGGTCGAGGATGTGCGCTCACGGGTCCTGGAACAGGTGCACGCACCGGTGCAATGGGTGGCGACCCAGCAGGCGTTGCATGATCAGTACGGCTGCCGAGTGGCGCTCGAGAGCGGCCCGGGCAATGTGCTCGCGGGTCTGGGCCGGCGCAGCGGCATCGCTCTAGATGTGCGCGCGTTCCCGGCGCCCGAGGAACTCCATGAACGCGCGGAACAATGGGCCGCCGACCACGTGACAGAGGAACAGCCATGACGACCGCACGGACCCTGGTTACCGGCGCATCGCGGGGCATCGGGTTGGCCATCGCCCAGCGCCTGCAACGTGATGGCCATGAGGTCGTGGGCACGGCCACCGGCGATGCGGGGCTGGCAGCGCTGGCCACCGCCGGCATTCCGGGAGCGCAGCTGGATGTCGCCGATCTCGACAGCCTGCCGGCATTCGTCAAGGCCCATGGGCCGTTCACGCGGCTCATTCACAACGCCGGCATTACCCGCGACAACTTGTTACTGCGCTTGGACGACACGGCGCTACTGAGCGTCCTGCAGACCAATCTGGTGGGCGCCATGGCCCTCACGCGGGCCTGCCTGCGCGGGATGATGAAGGCCCGGGACGGGCGCATCGTCTGTATCGGCAGTGTGGTCGGCAGCACCGGCAATGCCGGACAAACGAACTATGCGGCGAGCAAGGCCGGACTGGAAGGCTTCGTGCGCGCGCTGGCGCGTGAAGTGGCCAGCCGCAACATCACGGCGAATCTGGTTGCGCCGGGGTTTATCGACACGGACATGACCCGGGCACTCAGTGACGAGCAGCGAACCGCCCTGGCCAACGACATTCCGCTCGGGCGCCTGGGAGCGCCCGAGGACATCGCCGCCGCCGTGGCCTTTCTGTGCGGCCCCGATGCCAACTACATGACCGGACAGACTTTGCATGTCAACGGCGGCATGTACATGGGCTAGGCTGCCCGCATTTCAAATCGACTTCTATACAATCCACCGCTTCACAGGGAACACCTCCCGAGGGAGATAAGACATGAGCAATACAGCCGAACGCGTCAAGAAAATCATTGCCGAGCAACTCAGTGTCGATATCGACAAGATCACGCCGGATGCGAAGTTTGTCGATGACCTGGGGGCCGACTCCCTCGATACCGTCGAACTGGTGATGGCGCTGGAAGAAGAGTTCGAGATCGATATCCCCGACGAAGAAGCTGAAAAGATCGTCACCTTCAACGACGTTCTCAGCTACATCCAGGCGAACGCCAGCGACGACAGCTGAGCGCGAACGGGTCGGTCTACGTAAACGGGGTCACGTGATGCAGGGACGTCGTGTCGTTGTCACCGGGCTGGGCGCGGTAACGCCGCTGGGTAATAGCATCCAGCAGACCTGGGAGGGAATGCTGGCCGGGCGCAGTGGCATCGGTGCCATCAGCGCCTGGGATGCCAGCAGTTACCCCACCCGGATCGCCGGTGAGATTCGCGATTTCGACCCCGTTCCGTATTTTGGCTCGCCCAAGGAGTCGCGCAAGTGTGATCCGTTTATCCACTACGGCGTGGCGGCGGCTCTCGACGCACTGACGAACTCCGGTTTGGACATCACGCCCGAAAACGCGGATCGCGTCGGCGTTCATGTCGGCTCCGGCATCGGCGGCATTGGCACGATCGAGGACACGGTAGCGGTGCTCCACAGCACCGGGAAAGTGCGCAAGGTCTCGCCGTTCTTCGTGCCCTCGAGCATCATCAATATGATTTCGGGGAATATTTCGATCCTGACCGGGGCGGCCGGGCCCAACCTGGCGACCGTCACGGCCTGTACCACGGGTGCGCATTGCATCGGCATCTCGGCACGGCTGATTGCGGCCGGCGACGCCGATGTGATGATTGCCGGCGGGGCGGAGCGCGGCTCCAGCCCCGTGGGCATGGCCGGATTCTGTGCCGCCCGGGCGCTGAGCCAGCGTAACGACGAGCCCACAACCGCGTCGCGGCCCTTTGATCGTGAGCGGGATGGCTTCGTTCTCAGCGATGGTGCGGCCGTACTCATTCTCGAAGAACGGGACCACGCCCTGCGCCGTGGTGCCCAGATTCTGGCTGAGCTGGTCGGCTTCGGCATGAGTGCTGACGCGTATCACATCACCTCACCCCGAGATGACGGCGATGGGGCGGCCCGCTGCATGAGTCATGCGCTGCGCGACGCCGGCCTGAATGCGGAACAAATTGATTACATCAACGCCCATGGCACGTCGACCCAGGCCGGTGATGTGGCCGAGGTTCGTGCCATCAAACGATGTTTTGGTGACGCAGCGCGGACATTGGCGGTGAGCTCCACCAAATCGATGTCTGGACATTTGCTGGGCGCAGCGGGCGGTCTGGAAGCGGCCGTATGTGTCCTCGCATTGCGCGATCAGGTGTTGCCGCCAACGATCAACCTGGCCGAGCCGGACCCTGAATGCGATCTCGATCTGGTACCCCATGAGGCGCGTTCGACGGCCGTGCGTTACGCCTTGTCGAACTCGTTCGGGTTTGGCGGCACCAATGGCACGTTGATTTTCACCCACCCGTCCTGACGGCGGACCTGGACATGGCGTCCACGCCGGGCGCCCGGCTACGATGGCAGCAGGCGGCGGATCCGGGCCGGTATCCGGCGCTGTTGTCAACCGCCCGTCCCGCGGCCGTGGCCGGCGGTCTTGATGCCAATCACCGGCTAGTCGAAGCCATTGAGCCGCCCCGTCTGGCGCATACGCCAGAAGCGGCCGCGGCGTTGCTCCAAGCTGTGGATTGGCGGTCAAAACCATCTCCCGGTTCATCGCCTGATTCGACCCCGCCGCCCGCGCAGGAGGGCTGGCTGGTGTACCTGGCCTACGAGTGTTCGCAGGGGCTGTGGCCACAGCGGCTCCAGTTGCGGCGACCGCCTCGCGACCATGAACCTCTGCCGTTGCTGGCCGCGGTTCAGCGCATCCGGCTCGGCGAGCCTGAGTGGGAGCGCAGCGCGGCGACAGCCGTTCCGCCGCTGGTCGCGCAGGCCGCCTGGCGCGAGCCCGATCCGGCGGTGTTTCTCGCCGACGTTGACCGTATCCGCGAGTACATTCGGGCGGGTGATGTATATCAGGTCAACCTCAGCCGCTCATGGCGCACCCGGGTGCCCGCCGACGGCACCGCTGTTTACGAACGCTTGTTGCGCGCAAACCCGGCGCCATTTGCGGCCCGTTGGACCTTGCCGGGGCTCGATATTCTGTCGTCGTCGCCGGAGCGCCTGTTTGCCGTTCGCGGCAACACCATCCACACCCAGCCGATTGCCGGCACGCGGCCGCGCGGTGTGACCGCCGCCGACGATGCGCGCTTGAGAAGTGAATTGCAGGCGCACCCCAAGGAGCGCGCTGAGCACATCATGCTGGTCGACCTGGAACGCAATGACCTGGGCCGCATCTGCGCTGGCGGCAGCGTGACCGTGCCACAGCTGATGCGCATCGAGCCCTATACGACGGTGCAGCACATGGTGTCGGATGTGTACGGGCAGCTACGCTCGGACGTGCGCCTGTGGGACATTCTCGCAGCGGTATTCCCTGGCGGCACCATTACCGGCTGCCCGAAACTACGGTGCATGGAGATCTTGTGCGAGCTCGAAAGCGAGCCGCGTGGAGCTTATACCGGCAGCCTGGGCTACTGTCTTGATGACGGTAGCGCCGACTTCAATATTCTGATCCGTACAGTGCAAAGCACGGCAGCCGGACTGCGGCTGGACGCCGGCGCCGGTATTGTGGCCGATGCGGACGCGCGCGCCGAATTGGCCGAAACGCGGGCCAAGGCGGAGGGCGTTATTGCGGCCCTTGCAGGCCATCGTCGTACAGAAGAAAGCACATGAGCATGATCGTCGTTGACCTGAACGGACGTCCGCAGGCCTGGCCGCCGCTGGACCGGGCCTGGCAATTCGGTGATGGCGTGTTTCGTACGGTGAGCATCCGTGATGGCCATGTGCAGGATCTCGTCGGCCAGGTGGCGCACTTGTTGCACGATGCGCATCTGCTCAAGCTGGACCCTCTGCCCGACGTGGAGGCTCTCTGTCATGCCAGTACCGCGCTGGCCGCAGGGCATGCGCGGGGGCGGTTAAAGTGGATTATCAGTGGTGGAGATTCGGCAGGCGGCTATGCCCGTTCCGGCCCGCCGCGAACGATGCTGGCCCTGAGCGTGCTGCCCGATCATTACCGCTCACCTGATGCGCTCACCGCTTGGCGATGCGAGACCCCGCTGCGGCCGGGATCTGGCTGGGCCGGTGCCAAACATCTCAATCGCCTCGACAACGTGATGGCGAGAACCGAGCGTGACCCGAAATCGTGGCCCGAAGGCATCATGTGCGACGCTGCCGGATGCCCGGCCAGCGGTATCAGCAGCAATCTGTTCGGGGTGCGTCACGATGGTCAGCTGGTAACCCACCCGTTAGCGCACGGCGGGGTCCATGGGCGGACGCGGGCTCGCATTCTGGCGCTGGCCGAGCACAACGGGCAAGCCGTACAGTTCGCCGCGCTGCCTTGGGCGCAATGGCAAGCCGAGGTGGCGGCCGCTTTTGTCTGTAATTCGTTGTGGGGATGCGTGCCGCTACGTGCCATCGATGACTGGGCCGGTGAAGACTGCCCACAGGCGGATGAAATCAACGCCGCGCTGGGCCTGGGCTTCTTCTGATGCGCGTTGTTCTGCTGGGGTTGATGCTGCTGCTTGTGACAGCAGGCGCGGCGAGTGTATTTGTCGTTGACGGCTATCAGCGTAGCTTCGAGTTGCCCCGCGCCTGGCCCGCAGATACGCGAGTGCGGGTCGAGTCTGGACAGACGCTACGCACAGTTCTGACGCGTCTGGCGGAGTTCGGCGGGCCACCGTTACCGCCCGAACTGGGTTTGCGTTTGTATCTGCGCTGGCAGCCGCAGTGGGCGGCGCTGCAGGCCGGAATCTATGACCTGCGCGATGGCGAATCTCCCCGTGATCTGCTGCTGCGCATGCGCCGCGGTGATGTTGCCCAGCGAACGATTACGGTGGTGGAAGGACGCACGGCTCGCGAGGTCTATGCCGACCTGCGCCGCGCCCGAGGGGTTCGCGACGACCTGGCTGTTGATGATGTGGCTGCGTTAGCCGAGACCTTCGATGTGCCATGGATCGAAGGGCGCTGGTTACCCGAGAGCTACGTAGTGAACTGGGATTCCCGTTTGTCCGCCCTGTTGCGACGGATGCAGCAGGCCATGGCCTCGGCAGTCGAGGAGATCTGGCCGTTGTGCCAGCCCCCGTCCTGCCAGTTGCGCACGCCGGAGGAGCTCGTCATCCTCGCGTCGATCATCGAAAAGGAAACCGGCGTGGCCGAGGAGCGGGACATCATTAGCGGGGTGTTTCATCGGCGCCTGGCTCGGGGCATGCGCCTGCAGACAGACCCGACGGTGATTTACGGCATCGGCCCGGATTTCAACGGCGACCTGACCCGCGCGGACCTGCGTCGAGATACGCCGTGGAACACCTATACCCGGTCCGGCCTGCCGCCTACGCCCATCTGCCTGCCAGGCCGGGCCTCGTTGCTCGCGGCGGCTCAGCCGCGGGCCGGCGACAGCCTGTTTTTCGTTTCGCGCGGCGACGGGACTCACGTTTTTTCACGCACACTCGATGAGCACAATGCGGCCGTGCGCAAGTATCAATTGGGGCAGGGCTCGTGAGCTGGGACCGCTTTGTTGTCTTTGAAGGGCCCGACGGGGTCGGCAAGAGCACGGTTCTCAACGCCGTGGCAGACCGATTGCGTGCACGCGGTGATGATGTGCTGACCACGCGTGAGCCGGGTGGCAGCCCGGCGGCGGAAGCCATGCGTACGACCTTGCTGACGCCGGAGGTGGGCGGGGCCTCAGCGCTAAGCCAGTTGTTGCTGATTACGGCCGCGCGGGTGGCGCATTGGGAGCAGACGATCGCGCCCGCGTTGCAGTCCCAGCAATGGGTGCTTTGCGATCGCCATCTGGATAGCAGTGTGGTGTATCAATGCCGCCTGGGCGGAGTGTCCGTGGCGACACTCGAACAGATCAATCACGCCGCCGGAGTGACATTTGCGCCACTGCGGATCTTTCTGGAAACAGATGAGCAGACGGCGTGGTCGCGTTTGCAAGATCGTGCGGATAGAAACCGCTTCGACCCGACGCATGGGCAGCAATGGCAGAAGCTGGCCGCAGCCTACCGCTGGTGTCGCTCGCAATATCCTCAGGGGGGCGTAGCGGTTGATGCGTCTGCGGGGGTTGAGTCTGTTGCCGCACGTTGTTTCGAAGTCATTGAGGAGTGGCGATGATGACCGGTCCGCGCCACGCACCCTTCGCGTCGCTGCCGCCCTGGTTGTCGGCGACCTGGGCGCGTCTTCAGCAGTGGCGCGAAGCGCCGCCAGCGGGCGTGCTGATGATGTCGCCGGGCTCCAGCGATGCCACCGCACTGGCTCGACAATGGGCGCCCCTGCTGCTGTGCGAGTCCGCCTCTGGCGCTGACACGGCCTGCGGTACGTGTCGTTCATGTCGGGAGTTGGCAGCCGGTACGCATCCGGATTATCGCGAGCTTGAGCCATTGCCGGACAAGCGCGACATCAGCATTGACCAGATTCGCGCCGCCGCCGATTGGTCGTCCCGCACGGCTCGGGTGCGGCGGCGGTTGCTCTGGGTGCTGGATGCGGAACGCATGAATCGTAATGCCGCCAATGCCTTTCTGAAAACACTGGAGGAACCGCCGTCGGGTCTGGTCATCGTTTTGACCAGTCGGCAGCCCCATCGCCTACCGGTGACGATTCGCAGTCGCTGCCAGTGCTTGGCGCTGGCACGGCCGCAGCCTCGGGCGTTTGCTCAGTGGCTGCAAGGGCAGGGCATGGACCCGGCGCGCAGCCAACTGGCTGCGGCGGTCAGCCCGGGCGATACCTTGCGCGCCCTGACCATCGATGAACAGACCGAGGCCCGGTACGAGCGCTGGTGTCGTGCGTGGCATGCGGCGGTGGTTCAGGGGGAGACCCTGGACGCGGCCAAGTTGCTGGATGACGATGATTTTCCCGATGCGATTGTGTGGATTCAGCGCCAGCTCGTACACCTGGCTGCCAACGCAGGAGCGGCCCAGAAGATCGGCCCGGCGTGGGATGTCACCGTGCGTCTGCGGGCGATGCAGGGGATCGCGCTGAACCGGCTGCTGCAGGCCGAAGAGCTGATGATGCATCTGCGCGTGGCATGTCGTGAACTCCCGGCTCCGACGCCAGCCTGAGTATGATGCGACTGTTATTTCGCTCTGAAGCTCTCGACCCATGAGCCAACCCGGCATCCTGACCCTGCACATCAAGGAAAAGCAGGCGCTGCAACAGGCCTACATGCCTTTCGTAACCAATGGCGGGCTGTTCATTCCTACCGCCAAGCCCTATCAGCTGGGCGATGAAGTGTTCATCCTGCTGACCCTGCTCGACGATACTCAGCGCCTGCCGGTCGCGGCCAAGGTGGTCTGGGTCACGCCGCCCAACGCTCAGAATCAGCGCACGCCGGGCATCGGGGTGCAGTTCTCCAGCCAGGATAACGGCGAAACGCAGAAGCGCATTGAAACCGCGCTGGCTGGCATGGCCGAACCCACCAAGCCCACGCATACGCTCTGAGGCTCATTTGTGACTGTGCCGTGACGCACTGCAACACGTTGGTCACATCTACGCGCTACGTTGCCGGAGTCTTTACTTCAGGCATGAGCAGGCATGGCGAACACTTCCGCCTTTCAGCGCGCCGACACGGTCAATCTTCTCTGGCAATTCAAGCGCCGTTGTGACCAGTGCGTCGACCGGGGAATGCCGATGGTGCATTTCAAGTTGCTGCTGGAAGATGACAGCTATCGCGAAGATATTATCAACAGGGCAGAGGCTATCGATGATGAGCCGCTAAGGGGGCTCGCACGGACCCTGCGTTCCCTGCAGATCGAGGGCGCTCTGCATGCGCCGGGGCTCGGCAAGCAGGCGGCCCACCGCGCGGCGCCCGCGCCTACCGTGGCTGCGCCGCGACCCCTGGATGCCACGCCGATGACCGAAGGCAGCAGTGCGCGTGCCCGGGGTGTGAACAATTCCCCGGTATAT
>JBDNBC010000088.1:0-8454 GCA_039768115.1 Oceanococcaceae bacterium | reverse complement strand
CGCCCAGGGGCGTGTTCTGCCGGGGCCCGGGCCGGGGCAGTCGCGGCCGGCCATTGACCCGCTGTCGGTGGTCAGCGAGCATTATCTGCGTCTGATCGTGCGCGATGAGCCCGGCGTGCTGCAAACCCTGACCGGCGTGCTGGCTACGGCCAAGATCAGCGTCGAGGCCCTGGTCCAGAAAGAATTACGGCAATCACCGGGTCGGGCGCAGGTGGTGTTGCTGACTCATGACGTTCCGCTCGGCGCCATCGAGTCCGTGGTGGATCAGCTCTCGGCGCTCGACTGCGTTATCGAAGCGCCCACCCATTTCCGCGTGTCCAATCGCAACGACTGAAACACCCATGACTCATTCCCATTACACCGGCCTGATTGATCAGTACCGGGAGCGCCTGCCGCTGGCGGCTGATGTCGAGCCGGTCGCGTTGTGTGAGGGCCGCACGCCCCTGATTCGCCTGCGTAATCTGCCTCAGGATCTGGGCTTTCGCGGCGAGATCTACGTCAAGTACGAGGGCCTGAACCCCACCGGGTCGTTCAAGGACCGCGGCATGACCGTGGCGGTCACGGCGGCACTGGCGGAAGGGTCGAAGGCGGTGATCTGCGCCTCGACCGGTAACACCTCCGCCGCCGCGGCGGCCTATGCTGCACGCGCCGGCATGAAGTGCTTCATGCTGATTCCCGAGGGCAAGATTGCGCTGGGCAAGCTCGCGCAGGCCGGAATTTCGGGCGCCGAGGTTATTCAGATTCGCGGCAATTTTGATGACGGCATGCGCATTGTCAAAGGTCTCTCCGACAGCTTGCCGATCACCGTCGTCAACTCGATCAACCCCTGGCGATTGCAGGGCCAGAAGACCGCCTCGTTTGAAATCATCGAGGCGCTGGGCCGGGCGCCGGATTATCACTGTCTTCCGGTGGGTAACGCCGGCAATATCTCGGCCTACTGGCTGGGCTACCGGGAAATGGCTCCACGGCAGGATGACGAAACGCCCATCGCGCCGCCGGAGTTCGTTTATGCCCGGGACGTGGTGTGCGCAAACCGTCCGATCATGTGCGGCTATCAGGCGGCCGGCGCGGCGCCGTTTTTGCGCGGGGTGCCGGTGGATCATCCGGAAACCATCGCCACCGCCATTCGGATCGGCAATCCGCAAAGCTGGGCGCACGCCGAGACCGCGGTGCGCGAGTCCCGGGGCTGGTTCGACGAGTTCACCGACGAGCAGATTCTGCATGCGCAGAAGGTGCTGGCACAGCGTGAGGGCGTGTTCTGCGAGCCGGCGTCCGCGGCATCCGTGGCCGGCGCGATGGCCGACATTCGCTCCGGGCGGATTCCCCAGGGCGCGCAGGTCGTCTGCACCCTGACCGGGCATGGTCTGAAGGATCCGGATGTCGCGATCAAGCAGAACGACGCCGAGCCCATCGTGGTCGATGCCCGCCCCGAATCGGTGGAACAGGCGCTCAAGCGCGCGCTGTGAGCAGCGGCGTCGGTCCGCCCGCGCCGCGATACTGCCTGCGACCTCCTCAGCCCGAGCGCGTGCGGGATCTGCGTGCGGCCGGGCTGACGCCGGCGCTGGCCGATCTGCTCGCGGCGCGTCTCGACGGGCTGGTAGACGTGGCGACGCTGCGTGATGCCCCGCTGGCGGGCCTGCCGAACCCGGACGCGATTCCGGATATGGAAGTGGCCGTGGAGCGGCTGGTCCAGGCCCTGAGACGCAATGACAGAATTGTCCTGGCTGTCGACCACGACATGGACGGCCAGGCCAGCGCTGCGGTGCTGTGGACGGCACTGACCGTGCACTTTGGCGTGCCGGCCGAACGCCTGACCGTGATCAGCAGCCATCGCTTGCGCGAGGGCTACGGAATCACCCCGGCCGTGGTGGAGCGCATCTGCGCATGGCAACCCCAACTGGTGATTTCGGCCGACAAGGGGTCGTCGGATGAGCCACGCATTGCCCAGCTCCACAGCGCCGGAATCGACGTGATCGTGACTGATCATCATGCCGTGCCAGAGGCCGGCCCGCCCGCCAGCGCCCTGGCCTGTGTCAACCCCACCCGCGCGGAGTCCACTTTCGATGGGACCGTATGCGGCGCGGCGGTGGCGTTTTTCTGCATGGCCCGGCTGCGCACCCGCCTCACGGCGCGGGATCCATCGCGGCGCATCCCCTCACTGGCGCCGTTGCTGGATTATGTGGCGGTCGCCACGATTGCTGACTGCGTGTCCTTGCGGCCGGATCGGGCGCCGGTCAACCGCACGCTGGTGCGCCACGGGCTGGCTCGTATCAATGCGCGAAGCCGGCCGTGCTGGGAGGTTTTCGTCGCCCAGCGCGACGGCGCGCCGGTCGATTCGCAGACGGTGGGCTTTCAGCTGGCGCCGGCCATCGCGGCTGCGGGGCGCATGGACTGGGCTGATCTCGGCTTCGACTTCCTGACCGCGAGCAGTGTCGCCGCGGCGCGGCGCTGCTGGCAGCAACTCACTGCGGAGAACCAGGAGCGCAAGCGAGTGGAGGCGCGCATTCGGGCCGCGGCACAGGCGCAGGTGGACGCCATGGATCCGCTGCCCGACGGCATCGCGGTATTTCTTGAGGATGGCCACAGCGGTGTGCATGGCATTACAGCCAGCCGGCTGGTGGAACGATACGGGCGTCCGGCCGCCGTGTTTGCACCACGCGGGCAGGGCGCCAGAAGCGAGGTCACCGGGTCGACAGAACCCGCGGCGGATGTCGACGTGCTCGCGGGCTCGTTTCGCAGTATTCCCGGTCTGCCGATGCGCGACACTCTGCAGGACATTGCCAATGCGTCGCCGCATCTGTTGCAGGCCTTTGGTGGCCACGCCGGCGCGGCCGGCGCGAGTGTCCGGCGAGCGGATTTTCCTGCCTTCTCGGCGGCCTTCGCCCGCGCCTGCGCGCAGCGGCTGGCGGGACGGGACTTGCGCCCGCGGGTGGACGTGGACGCGCTCCTCGACGCCCAGCGCCTCGGCCTGGCGCTGGTTGATGAACTGGCCGCACTCGACCCCTGGGGCCGCGATTTCCCGCCGCCCTGCTTTGCCGGCGAGTTCGCGGTTGAGGAGGTGCGCCCGATCGGTGATGGCACCCATCTCAAAGTCGCGCTGAGTGCCGTGGAACGGCCCTTCGAAGCCGTGTGGTTTGCCGCCCGCAGCCATGCCAGCGCGGCACTGCCGCTGGCCGCCGGCGAGCAGGTCATGCTGGTGTACCGGCTTGAGGCCAATGTCTGGAACGGCCGCCGGCGCCTGCAGTTGCAGATCATCGGCCGGGCCGACGCCATCGAGGGGGCGAGTCCCGGCCCTTAGCGGATCCGGAACTGCGAGGTCTTCAGTTCGTTCGCGGGGGCATGCACGTGGTTGCCCATCAGGAAGTTGACGCCGAGTTGCCACAGTCGCGCCATGGCGTTGGCATTGCTCACATGTTCGGCGATGGTATGAATGCCGCGGTCGCGCGCCACGTCGAGAATCCGCTGGAAGCTGTCGATGGGATCGCCTTCGCCGACGATGGCCGCGGTGAAGTCGGCGTGCAGCTTCACGTAGTCCACCGGCAGACGCTCGAGCAGCTCATGCGAGCGGCTGGAGATCCCGAAATGGTCAATGGCGGTGCCCAGGCCGATGGCACGCAGGCCATCGAGCAATTTCAGCGCATTGCGCAGCTGGGTCTGCAGCATGCGTTCACGCAACACCAGAACCAGCGCGCCGGGCGGTAGCTTGGCGGCGACCCAGGCGGTTTTCATCCATTCGAGAAAGTCCTCTGGCGCGCGCAGGGTCGCAATATCCAGGCGTACGAAAAACACCTCGCTCTTGCCCCGGGCCGCCTGGGCGTGAAGTTGTCGCAGGGCGTTGTGAACTACCCAGCGGTCAACAGCGGGCATCAGTCCATGTTCCTGCGCGGCTGGCATGAACTCGCCGGGCGCGATGGGCTGATTGTCATGATCGCGAAGCCGCAGCAGCACATCGACATGCTCACGGCTGTCGTCCATCAGGCAGGCAATATTCTGGAAGGCCAGCTCGAACCGGTTGTCGTCCAGCGCTTCGCGCACCAGCGCCGCCTTTTTGCGCAGTTCGTCCTTGCGTTGCAAGGAGTGGGCTTCGCTGCCAGCCATCACGATCTGGCTGATCCGCTCACTGCTCTCGGCTGCGGCGAGCGCCTCAAGGGCGGCGCCGAGCACCGTGTCGGCGTCGCGTCGGCCGTCGGGCAGGGGATGAATCGCCGCACTGGCGGTCAGGCTTAATTGCTTGTCGTTGGCATCGAAAATGTGGCGGCCGATGTTGCGCAGACGACCGCTGACCCAGTCCCGCGTGTCATCGAGCGTGGGCGCGGCAAAGGCCACAGCGATATGGGTGTTATCCAGCTGCGCCGCACGGACATCGCTGCGCGGTGCCGACAGCAGCAGACGCTGCAATGCCGCCATGACACGGTCCAGCCCCAGCAGGCCGGCGTCCTGGATGACGCCCTCGCGCTGATCCAGCCCGAACACCACCAGCATCGGATGCTGCTGCGGTGGGGCCTGGCCTTCGCTGAGCCAGAGGCGCAAATCCTCGCGCCGGGTGGCGTCGTCGTCGCTGCTGCCGGTTTCGCGGGCGCGCAGCTCGATGGCCATGCCGTCGTCATGATCGACGGCGGCGACGGTCATCAGCATAGGAACCTCGTTTTCGCCGGCAACCCATGTCAGCTGCACATCGACGGCCTGCTGGCGCTGCCGTGTGACCTTGCGAATGGCATGGCGCAACACCGCCACGGAGTCCGCGGCCAGCAGGTCCAGCACCGGCATGGCCATCAGCGCATCGCCGTCACCTTCCGCCAGAATCGACGATGCCGTTGTGTTGCAACTGACGATGATGCCTTCCATCACGATCACGACACAGCCGTCGTAGTCATCCAACTGGGCGGCATCCTTGCGTGCCGATTCCCCGAGCCTCTCGCGGACCTGGGCATAGGCATGCTGGAGCTGGCCGATGCGCATTTCCCGCTCCAGCAGCATCAAGCTGAGCTGGCTGTCGCTGCGGCTGACCAGCCCATTGGCGCCGGCATCGAGCACTTCGCGCAGGGTGATGGTCTGAAAGGCGTCGGTCCAGGCGAGCACGCCGGGGGATTCGGGCAGACGACGCAGCTCGCGGGTGAATTCACGCAGGCGCAATTGCGGGAAGTGCAGATCCACGAGCAGAGCGAGGTAGGGGCGCTCGCTGACCATTTCGATAAACGTATCCGGCCCCGGTGCGACAATCACACGCACACGATGGCCGCGCGCCTGCAGGGCCGCTTCCAGCATGACACTGTCCGTGGTCGTTGAGGCCAGCAGCAGGCATTCGCCGTGCAAGGCCTCGCCCGAGTGGCGGGTCATCGCGAATCGTCTCCAGGTTGCCAGCGCCCCATGCGCCGACATCTCCCCTCGAGTGTACCGCGGCTCTTCCCCGTTTACAGGGCGGTTTTCGATGTCGCCCCGGGGATTTCGCGCACCAGACGGGGCAGCAGATAGCCAGGCAGTACGGCCTGCAGCCCCCGGTGCAACTCCCGCGCGCGGGCATCCGTGACGGCAAAGTGCGCGGTACCGCTCACCGCATCGAGCTGATGCAGGTAGTAGGGCAGGACACCGCAGGACCACAGGCGCTGGCTGAGCTGGGCAAGGGTGTCGACATGGTCGTTGATGTCGCGCAACAGCACGGCCTGGTTGAGCAGCGTCGCCACATCGCCCAGCTCGCTGAGGGCCTGGCGCACGTCCGTGTCGATTTCCTGCGCATGATTCACATGCACCACGATGACCCGACGCAATCGCGAGGCGGCCAGGCGTGCGCGCAGGGCGGCGGTGACGCGCGCCGGAATCGCGATGGGGTAGCGGGTGTGGATGCGCAGGGTGTGCAGATGCGGGATGGCTTCCAGCCGCGTCAGCAGGACATCCAGCCGGTCATCATCGAGGCTCAGCGGATCGCCGCCGGAGAGGATGATCTCGCCGAGGTCCGGTTGCGTGGCGAGGTGCGCAAGCGCGGCGTCCAGGCGGCCATCGGCATGCGCTGCATAGGGAAACTCCCGCCGGAAGCAATAACGGCAGTGCAGGGCACAGGCACCGGTCACGATCAGCAGCGCGCGTCCGTGGTACTTGTGGATTAACCCAGGTTGCGGGCTGGCCTCGGCTTCGTGCAACGGGTCACTGGTGTAGCCGGGCGTCTCACGCTGCTCTGCATCGCGACTGAGCACCTGCAACAGCAGCGGATCGTGCGGGTCGCCCGGGCGCATGCGGCGAATGAGCGGCCACGGCGCCAGGACCGGAAAGTCGGTGGCGGCGTCGCCGGCCGGGGGCAGATCGAGGATGGATCGCAGCTCGGCGGAAGAGCGTACGGCCATGCGCCGCTCGTGTTTCCAGTCGCCCGCTACAATGTGCGGCTGTTCCCATCTGTTCACGATGGCCGTATCGGCCGGAGCCCCCATGTCGTATTCCACCAATCAGTTCAAGAGCGGTCTGAAAATTCTGCTCGACGGCGAACCCTACAACATTGTCGATCACGAGATGGTCAAGCCCGGCAAGGGTCAGGCGTTTTCGCGGGTCAAGGTGCGCAACCTGAAAAGCGGCCGTGTTGTGGAAAAGACCTTCAAGTCGGGTGACTCGGTGGACGCCGCGGACGTCATGGAGCTGGAGCTGCAGTACCTGTATTACGACGGTGAGTTCTGGACCTTCATGGACCCGAAGTCGTTCGAGCAGTATGGCGCCGATGAAAACGCCATGATCGAGGCTCGAAAGTGGATCCGTGAACAGGACATGTGCACGGTGATGCTCTACAATGGCTCGCCGCTGACGGTCGAGGCGCCCAACTTCGTGGAGCTGGCCGTGACCGAAACCGATCCTGGTGTGCGTGGTGATACTTCCGGCGGCGGCGGCAAGCCCGCCACACTGGAGACCGGTACGGTCGTGCGCGTTCCGCTGTTCATCGATGTGGGCGACACCCTGAAGATCGACACCCGCAGCGGTGAGTACGTGTCACGCGCCTGACGTTCCTTGATGCAACGGGGGCGGCCGAGGTGAGCGTCGCCATTCGCTGGCAGCCTGCGGCCTCGCGGGGAGCGCTGTCGCGGCGTGCGCAGAGGCATGCCGCCATTCGGGCACGGTTTGCGGGGCAGGGTGTGATCGAGGTCGATACGCCTGTGCTCGCGCAATCCAGTTGTCTGGACCCTCAGGTGCCCAGTTATGCCGTGCCCACCGCGTCGGGGACGCGCTACCTGCAGACGTCCCCGGAGCACCACATGAAACGCCTGCTCGCGGCCGGCAGCGGGCCGATCTACCGCCTCGGGCCGGTGTTTCGTGCCGACGAGCGCGGCCGCTGGCACGCTCCTGAATTCACGATGCTCGAGTGGTATCGCCCCGGCTTTGACGATCAGCAGCTGATGCACGATGTGGCGGAACTGGTGGCGATGCTGGGCGGGCCCAGCACCGTGGAAAGTCATCGTTACTGGGACCTTATTGCCGCCGCCACGGGGATCGCGGATCCACGCGAGGATCGGGCGGCGCTGCGTAGCTGGTGTGCTGGGCAGGGGCTTGATGGCCGGACGGCTGCGGGGGCCGACATCGACCTGCTGCTGGATTTCATCATCGGCGTGCACGTCGGCCCGCAACTGGGGTTACAGGGGCTGGCATTCGTGACCCATTTTCCGGCGTCGCAGGCCGCGCTGGCCCAACTTGACCCGGCAGAGCCAGCGGTGGCACGTCGGTTTGAGCTCTACTGGCAGGGCGTGGAGCTGGCCAATGGGTTCGACGAGCTGTGCGATGCCGGTGAGCAGCGCCGGCGTTTCGTCGCCGAGCAGGCGGCGCGTGCCGGCCACGCGGCGGCATCTCTACCGCTGGATGAGCGGCTGCTGGCGGCCCTCGCGCATGGCTTGCCCCCGGTCGCCGGCGTCGCGCTGGGAATTGATCGTTTGTATGCCCTGCTTGACGGGGCAGATACGCTGGACGCTGTGCACAGTTTTCCCTGGGAAGATGCCTGAATGATCGCTCTTGTTGCCGCCCTTGCCACGCTGATTGTCGGCCCCCTGATCGTGCAGTGGGCGGCGCGCGATCAGCGTATGCGCGAAACGTTGGATGGCTTCATCTTCGTCAGTATTGGCGGCTTGATTGCACTGGACATCCTGCCTCACCTGCTCGAGGGCCTGGGCTGGTGGGCCTGGCTGCTGGTGGCGGTGGGCTTATGGGGGCCGAGCTGGCTTGAGCATCGCTTTCGCGCTGTGGCACACAGCACGCACCTGGCGGTGGTGGTGGTTTCGGCCGTAGGGCTGGCGGTGCACACCATGGCCGACGGTGCCGTGCTTAGCGATGAGCACAAGCCGGGCTTCATTCTGGCGGTAATTCTCCACCGCATTCCGGTTGCGATGACCGTGTGGTGGCTGTTGCGGCCGGCCTGGGGTTTGCGGGGAGCCGTCAGCATCCTGCTGATGATGGGCATCGGTACCGTGCTGGGCTTTGAAATCGGCACCT
>JBDNBC010000087.1:0-3771 GCA_039768115.1 Oceanococcaceae bacterium | reverse complement strand
CCCGCCTTTGAGCCCAATGCCGAGCATCAACAAAATGCTCACCAGGTCGTAGGCGCCACCGGGAATGCGCAAATCCGACCCGACCAGGCCGCTCACAACACCAAGAAGAAAAAGGGCAACAACAATGTCTGGCATGGCTCATTCCGGTGGCGATTCGAACAGGTCTCGTTTTTCTCCCGACCTCAGCGCTGTGCCTCCACTTTGGACAGCGTCTCTTCGAAGTCATCCATCAGGTCGTTCATACGCCGGATCAGGGCGAGATACGGCTCGGGCTGGGCCATGTCCAGACCCGCCTGTTGGAAGAGTGCGTAGGGATAGTCTGATCCGCCGGCCTGGAGAAAGCGCAGGTAGGTTTCCCGCGCTGTGGTGCTCTCGTTCGTGCGCGAGATCTCCTCCACAAAGTACGCCGCCGCCGCAATCGAGGTCGAGTACTGGAAAACGTAGTAGTTGAAGTAGAAATGCGGCACGAACATCCACTCGTGCGTGTACAGATCCGGCACGTCCATCACGCCTTCGTCGTGACCGTGATAGCGGCGCACGATCTCGGCGTAGATATCGGTGATCCGCTGCCCGGACAGCGCTTCGCCGTTTTCGACGGCGCCATAAATCTCGCCTTCGAACTCGCTGAACATCGTCTGCCGGAAAAAGGTGGTGCGGATCGCTTCCAGGGCATAACCCAGGTAGAACAGCCGTTCTTCATCCGTCTGCGCCTGACGCAGGGCGTAGTCCTGCACCAGCAATTCATTGGCGATGGCGGCGACTTCCGTCGTGAAGATGGAAAAATCCGAGAGATGCCAGGGCTGGAATTCGTTGGATAGCACCTGGTGAATGCCGTGTCCCCATTCGTGGGCATAGGTCGACACGGAATTAAAGTCGTCGTTGTGGTTCAACAGGATGAACGGATGCACGTCATACGCGCTGCCGGCCATGTACGCCCCGGAGCGCTTGCCCTGTTGCGGGTAGACGTGCATCCAGCGCTGGTCGGTCGCCGCCTTGAGCCGGTTCTGGTAGTCCTCGCCCAAGGGCGCCATGGCCGCATGGGTCATGGTGATGGCATCTTCGATGCTGTACTCGCGGACCGGCTCGACCAGGTCCACGTAAATGTCGTGATAGTTGAGGTCCTCGAGCGCCAGCACGCGACCCTTGAGCCGGAGGTAGCGATGCAGCGTGTCGAGGTTGTCATTGGTCACGTTGATCAGGGTTTGATAGACCGCGGGTGGCAGCGCATCCGAGAACAGATTGCGGGCGAGGCTGCTGTCATGGTTGCGCTGCCGGGTGGAGAACACCTGTGCCTGAATGTGCGCGCTGAGCGACTGGCCGACGGTGCTCTTGTACTTCTCCCAGGTGCCCCAGTACGCCTCGAACACCTGCCGACGGGTGTCACGGTCCTGCGCACTCCGGTGCCGGCTGTAGCCCTGCGAATTAATCAGCACGTCCTCGCCCGATGTCAGCGTCAGCGTCGGGAACGGGATGTCCGAATTCGCCAGCGTGCCGTAGACATTGAACGGCGCGCTCTGCATCAACCCGGCGGCTGCCAGCACCGCCTCGACCTCGGCTGAGCGAATGTGCGGGCTCTGGCGCAGGGTGTCATCAAATACGTGCTGGTAGGTCGCCAGACGCGGTTCCGCGGCGAGATACGCGTCGAGGGTATCCGCGCCCAGTGCAATCAACTCCGGCGCGAACCACGAAAACGACGCCGTGGCGTCGGTGTACATCTGCTGTGCGAGTTGACGCCGCTCCTGCCCTGCGGACTCGCGCAGATCAACATCGGCGTCCAGGCTGGCATAGGTAAAGACGCGTGCGGCGTCCTTGGTCAGCGCGTGAATCGCTTCCACGACCGTCAGCAGGGCCTCGGGGCCCGTAGCCAGCGTGCCCTCCATGGTGGCAACGGCTTTGGCCTGCTCCCGTACCGCTTGTCGGGCGTCATCCCAGGCCGCGAGATCAGCATAGAGTGACGTCAGGTCCCAGACCCAGCGGGAGTCGGTGGGGGGCGTTCCCGTTGAGACGCTGGTAGTGGGTTCGGTGTCGTTCGTGGCTGCGCTAGCGGCAGCGTCGTCAGGTGACTGCGGCTGCGAACAGCCCACGACTGCGGCAAGAAACCCGGGCAACAGGCTGGCAGAAAGGCGGGGGAATTTGATGGTCATGAGTGTGTTGCTCGTATTCGCGGCGACTCCGGACCCGACATCGCACGGGTCGCTGTAGGTGGAGTCTCTACATGTCGTTGCAGGGCGGGAGGAGATAGCGTGATCAGTGTAATGCTGAAACCGGCTTCGCCTAGCGAGGTCTCGGATACTATCAATGCAACACATTTGGAGGTACGACGATGAACACCACCACCGAGACGGCCATTCTTGCCGGCGGCTGCTTCTGGGGCATGCAGGATCTGATTCGCAAGCGCCCGGGGGTTCTGCGGACGCGGGTGGGCTATTCCGGCGGCGATGTCGAGAATGCGACGTACCGCAACCACGGCACCCATGCCGAGGCGATCGAGGTCGTGTTTGATCCGCAGCTCACCAGCTACCGCGAACTGCTGGAGTTCTTTTTCCAGATTCATGACCCGACAACGCCCCACCGGCAGGGGAATGACGTGGGCATGAGCTACCGTTCGGCGATTTATTTCCTCACTGACGCGCAGCGACGCGAAGCGCTGGACACCATCGCCGATGTCGAGGCCTCCGGCCTCTGGCCCGGGAAGGTGGTGACCGAAGTCGAGGCGGCAGGGCCGTTCTGGGAGGCGGAGCCAGAGCATCAGGATTACCTGGAGCGCATCCCGAACGGCTACACCTGTCATTTCGTGCGACCGAACTGGCGGCTGCCGCGGCGCTCGGCTGTAGCGGAGTCGTCCTGATGGAGCTCGCCGCGGTGCACTCATGACCGACGACGTGATATCGCTGCGCGACTGGTACGCCGGCGGCGCATATGCGGATTGCGCCGGCCACCGCATCTTTTATCGCCAAGCGCAGCAACAAGCGGGCGCGACAGGCCGACGCGTGCTGGTCTGCGTGCACGGCTATCCCACGTCGTCCTGGGACTGGGCGAAGCTGTGGCCTGCGCTGCTTACGCACTTTGACGCCGTTGTGGCGCCGGACATGCCGGGTTTTGGCTATTCCGCCAAACCGCGTGGGCACCGCTATCGCATTGCCGAACAATGCGATGTGCATGAGGCGTTGCTGGCGCAATTGGGTTACGACAACGTGCTGGTGCTGGCTCATGACTACGGCGACACCGTCGCGCAGGAGTGGCTGGCACGGCATAACGACGGTGCTGCGCGGGTCCGCCTGCGCGGGGTCGCCTTCCTGAACGGCGGGCTGTTTCCGGAAACCCATCGCGCCCGGCGGGTGCAGAAATTGCTGGCTTCACCGCTGGGGCCGGCATTGGCGCAATTGATGCGACGAGCGACGTTTGATCGCACCTTTCGCGCCATTTTCGGGGCGCAGACGCCGCCGTCCCGCGATGAGCTCGACGGGTTCTGGCATCTGGCCACCCGCGATGGCGGCAAGGCGGCACTCGCGCGGCTGATCGGCTACATGGCTGAACGACGCCAGCACCGGGATCGCTGGGTTGGTGCCCTGCAGGCCAGCCCCGTGCCTTTGCGGGTCATCGATGGTGTCGATGACCCGGTATCGGGCGGCCATATGGTGGATCGCTACGAGGCGCTGGTGCCCGACCCGGATACCGTACGGCTGGCAGGCCTGGGCCACTATCCGCAGGTTGAAGCGCCGGAGCGTGTTCTCGCCGCCTTCCTGCCGTGGGCCGACGAGGTCGCGGCCT
>JBDNBC010000086.1:0-2955 GCA_039768115.1 Oceanococcaceae bacterium | reverse complement strand
CTCTGCCCCATCGTCCTCCTTCACCTTGCGCGGACGGCCCACGCCAAATTCATCGAACTCCCCGGCGGCGCTGCCGAAAATGTCCATCTGGTCACCCAGAGGCAGGCCCTTGCCGCCGCTGCCACCGCTGGATCGGGAGGGCGGCGTCCAGCGCGCGCCGCCAATCGAGTCTCGGCGGCGCTCGCGCAGGGCGTTGATGATCACCCCCAAGATGATGAGGATTCCCAATATCAGCAGGGCCAGCTGCAACTTGTTCATGACGAATGCCCCCGGAGCGTGTTGGTCTCGAAATCTCGCCCGCCGGCTTCAATCCCCGGATGGATCGATGCGGCGGTCACGTGCTGTCACCCTCGCCCACTTCGGTCAGGGCAACCGCCTGATCGACATCGACGCTGACCAGTCGCGACACCCCTGGCTCCTGCATGGTGACGCCGTGCAATTGATGCGCGAGTTCCATCGTGATTTTGTTGTGGGTGATGATAATGAATTGCACGTTCTGCGACATTTCGCGCACGACCTCGCAAAAGCGGCTGACGTTGGCGTCGTCCAGCGGGGCATCGACCTCGTCCATCAGGCAGAACGGTGCCGGGTTGAGCTCGAACAGGCCCAGCAGCAGGGCGACCGCCGTCATTGCCTTTTCGCCCCCCGACAGAAGCTGGATGGTCGCATTGCGCTTGCCCGGCGGCCGCGCCATCACCCGCACCCCGGCATTGAGCAGGTCATCGCCGATCAGCTCCAGGGTGGCTTCGCCGCCCCCGAACAATTTCGGGAAGCGATCGCGAAACACCGTGTTGACCCGGTCAAAGGTGTCACGAAACAGGGCCTTGGTGTCGCCGTCGATCTTCTGCATGGCGGCCTCGAGCGTTTCCAGCGCCCCGCTCAAGTCCGCGTGCTGGGCCTCCAGATAGTGCGCGCGTGTCTGGGCCTCTTCGAGCTCCTGAATGGCCGCGAGGTTGATCGCGCCGAGACGCTCGATGCGCCGGATGACGCCGGCCAACTGGTCTTCACACGCGGTCGGCGTGAGGTCGGCGGCGATGTTGGCGGCCAGCTGCTCACGGCTGAAACCGCTCTCGGCAAGCTGCGCATCCAGCGCCTCGCCCCGTGTGCGGCAGTTCTCGGCCTTGAGTTGCAGGGCCTGAAGCGCCTCGTTCTCGCGCTCCCGGCGCTGTTCGGCCTGCTGCAGATCGACCTGCGACCCGTGCAGTTGGCGCTCCGCAGCCTCGGCAACACCGCGCTTGCCGCGAAGCGCGTCGCGTCGCTCGGCCAATGCGGCCTCGGCGGCGGTGACCGCTGCAGCCTGCACGGCCAGCGGCTCGGTCCACTGCTGGGCCTGGGCGCGGTGGGCACTGACCTGGGCGTCGAGGTGACGCAATTGCTCGGACAAGGCCTGCTGGCTCGACAGCAGCGCGGCCAGCGTCGATTCGGCACCGGCACGCTCCACCGCCAGTCGCTGCGCCTGTTGCGCCCGGGCGTGATGCGATGCGCGGCTGCGCTGCACACCGTCGCGGGCCTTGGCCAGCGCCTGCTGATGTTCGCCCCGCGCCTGACGCAGCGCCTGCGACTGCGCTTCAAGGGCCACCAGGCCGGTCCGTGTGTCGGCCAGCTCGGCCTCGGCTTCGTTGAACTGCTGCTGGGTTTCCTGCCGCTCCTGCGCCAACCGCGCGGCGCGTTGCTGGGTCTGTTCGAGGCGCACCTTGAGCGACTGTTGCTGCGCCAGCTTCTGCGCATGGCGTGACTGGGCCTGATCGGTGGCCTGCGCAACGCTGCGGCGCTGCGCCTCCAGCGCCTGAATGCGGGCCGCCAGCGCGCCCAGCGTGGTGTCGAGGTCCGCGACCGTGGCCTCAACGTCGCTGCGCGCCTTGACCAAGGCCTTGAGCTGGCGGCGCCGTTCGATCACCCCGCTCTGCCCCTGGCCCCGCTGCGGGTAGCGCACCCAGTCGCGTCCTGCCCAGATGCCGTCTGGCGTGATGCACGACTGCCCTGCGGCGAGTTGCGACTGGCGTGCGATGAGCGCGGCAAGATCGGCAACCGCTTCGATGTCACGCAGCCAGTCACCCAGCGCCGACGGGCCCCGCACGTGGGCCGCCAGCGCCGTGTCGCCCGGCCGCACGGAAACACCCGCTTCAGTGCGATCGACCATGATCACCGCACCGCGCTCCGGGCCTCGGGCCGCAGGCTGGCATGCACGCGCGTCCAGCCCCACCGGCGCGCTCAGCACCGCGTGCAGCACATGCTCGACGGCCGGCTCCCACCCGGCATCAACTTCGATGCGCTCGGCGAGCTTTGGTGCGTCCTGCACGCCGCACTCGGCCCACCACTGCTTGAGTGCGGCTTCGTCATTGCGCAGCGCGGCGGCCTGCAGGGTCTCAAGCGAGGCCTGCTGACCCTTGATGCCCTGCAGATGCTGACGCGCGTCATGCAGCGTCTGCTCGTGTTGCCGGCGCTCGTCACGCAAGGTCGAGAGCTGCGACTCCATGCTGCCCAGCTGGGCGCGCCCGTCGGCCAGGGTCGCGGCCAGGGTTTCGGCCTCTTGATCGGCACCCGCAAGGGCCTGCACCAGCGCATGGATGTCGAGCGTGGCGGCCTCGTCGGTCAATCGCTTGAGACGGGCCTCGGCCTGCACACGGGCACGGTCCAGTGCCTGCACCCGCACCCGCTCGGATTCGGTCTTGGCCAGTGGCACTTCGGCGCTCTGTGAAAATTGCTCCCAAAGTTGCTGGGCTTCGGCCAGGGCAAATTCCTGGCGCTCAAGATCACGCAGGGCTTCGGCCTCGAGCGCTTCGGCTTCGGCGAGACGCTGCAACAAGGCAGCCAGATTCTGGTCTGCTTCGGCGTGCCGCGCGGCCTCGCGGTCACGGCGCGCCAGTGTGTCGTTGCGGCGACGGTCGAGTTCGTCCCGTTCGCGGGTCTGCATGTCGCGCAGGGCCTGGGTGTGCGCCAGGGTCTGCTGGGCCT
>JBDNBC010000085.1:0-12330 GCA_039768115.1 Oceanococcaceae bacterium | reverse complement strand
GCGACAGATACCGACCCCCGCCGGACGCCCGCCGCCCGGACAACACCGGCCCGGTCAATACCCGAGACTCCACCGCATCATCAATGTTCCCGGCAATCAGCTCGTCCGTACAGGCCCCGAGCCGGGTGCGCAGCAGACGCGGAGCCGTCACCTGCGGGCCGGATAGCGCGATGACACGCCGCGGGTCAATGGTTCCGGTTGCAAAAAGGCGGCCGATCATCATCACGTCCTGGTAACCAATATGCCAGACCACGCGGCTGGCACTGACCGGCTCCAGATAATAAATGTGCGTGCCCACCAGACCCGCCGGATGCGGGCCCGAGAACTCGGCGACGTCCAGTCGGGGCAAGGTCGGCGCCGGAATCGCCGCGCCCGCGGCCTTGCAGATCCAGATTTTGCTATCAACCAATGCGGCCAGCACTTTCAAACCGCGGTGAAAGCTGTCGTTGTCTTCCGCGATGACCACGGCCGGGTCCGCCGCGCCGGGGTTGGAATCCATGGCCGTGACCAGCAGGGCTGCCGGCTTGGCATCAATCGCGGGCACTTTGGAGTACGGCCGGGTGCGCAGGGCGACCCACAATCCGGACTGGATCAACTGTTCGCGCACGGCCTGGGCATCAAGCCCGGCGTCAATCGCCGCATCGTCATAGGCGGTGAAAGTCTCGGCCTCATCGCCATCGATCCGAATCACCACGGACTGCAGCACACGCCGGGCGCCGCGATTGATCGCCTCGATTTCGCCGCCAGCCGGCGCCGTGAAGATCACGCCCGGATTCTTCTTGTCCTCAAACAGGGGCTGACCGCGTTTCACCCGGTCACCTTCGGCCACCAACATGGTGGGCTTCATGCCGATGAAGTCCCCACCAATCACCGCCACGCGGCCGATATCGGGGCCATCCTCGATCCGTTGATCCGGGTTGCCAGTGATGGGAAGGTCCAGACCTTTCTTGATGGTGATCTGCATAGTGTTGCCGTGTGGGAATCGGTCGCGCGCATTGCCGAGCCGCTGCATTTTACGGCATCGCGGCGATGTCATCCAAAATTATGTGCAGCGCAAAAAAAAACGGCGGAAGGACACCCCTCCGCCGCTGATCTTGTTTGATCTGCCGTTCTTCGACGAAGCACCCTGCGCGCCTAGTCACGCAGGGGCTCGCCAAAGATGTCAGCTCTTGCCGAATTCCGGGTAGGCCTCGAGGCCACACTCGGCGATGTCGGAGCCCTGGTACTCGGCTTCTTCCGAAACCCGCAGACCCATGACCACCTTGATGATCATCCAGACCACAAAGCTGGCACCAAACACCCAGCCGAAGATGGTGGCCGCACCAATCAGCTGCCCGCTGAACGTTGCACCATCGTTGGTCAGCGGTACCAGGAGCAGTCCGAGCAGACCGACCGTGCCGTGCACGGATATCGCACCCACCGGGTCATCGATCTTGAGCTTGTCGAGGCCGACGATGGAGAACACCACCAGGATGCCGCCTGCCGCACCGAACAGCGTGGCCTGCAGCGCCGACGGCGTGCTGGGCTCGGCCGTGATGGCCACCAGACCGGCCAGCGCACCATTCAGCGCCATGGTCAGGTCGGCTTTACCGAACAGCACCCGGGCCAGCAGCAATGCAGCAACCGAACCACCCGCCGCAGCCGCGTTGGTGTTCAGGAACACCATGGCCACCGACGCCGAGTTGGAGATGTCGCCCAGCTTGAGCACCGAACCACCGTTGAAGCCGAACCAGCCCATCCACAGGATGAACGTGCCCAGCGTAGCCAGCGGCATGTTGGCACCGGGGATGGCGTTGATCTTGCCGTCCGCGCTGTACTTGCCTTTCCGGGCGCCGAGCAGGATCACACCCGCCAGAGCCGCAGACGCGCCCGCCATGTGCACGATGCCCGAGCCTGCGAAGTCGGAGAAGCCCAGGTCACCCAGGTTGTACAGGCCGAAGACGTCATTGCCGCCCCAGGTCCAGCTGCCTTCCAGCGGGTAGATAAAGCCCGTCATGACGACCGCGAAGATCAGGAACGAGAACAGCTTCATCCGCTCGGCGACCGCGCCGGAGACGATCGACATCGCCGTGGCCACAAAGACCACCTGGAAGAAGAAGTCAGACGCACCCGCATAGATCGACCCACCGCGGAAGCCGTCTTCCCGCTCGGCAAAGTCACCCAATACAGCGTCGGCATCCACATCGGCGATACCGGACAGGAACAGGTCCCCGCCGTACATGATCATGTAGCCACATACCAGGTACATGATGCAGGCCACCGAGAACAGGGCGACGTTCTTGGTCAGAATCTCGACTGTGTTCTTGGAGCGGACCAGGCCCGCCTCAAGCATGGCGAAGCCAGCCGCCATCCACATTACCAATGCGCCACACACCAAAAAGTAAAAGGTGTCTATGGCGTATTGCAGCTCATAAATGTTGTTTTCCATGGAATAACTCCCTCGTTGGTCGGGCGCTTAGAGCGCGTCCTTGCCGGTTTCGTTGGTGCGGATACGCACGGCTTCTTCCAGCGACGACACGAAAATCTTTCCGTCGCCGATCTTGCCGGTGTGCGCGGCTTTGGTAATGGCTTCGATCACGGCCTCGACCTGATCGTCGTCCACACCAATTTCCACTTTCACCTTGGGCAGAAAATCCACCACGTATTCGGCACCGCGGTACAACTCGGTGTGGCCTTTTTGTCGACCAAAACCTTTGACTTCGGTGACGGTCAGACCCTTCACGCCGACTTCAGACAGTGCTTCACGCACCTCGTCGAGCTTGAAGGGCTTGATGACAGCTGCTATCAGTTTCATCGTTTGCTCCTGTTGGAATAAGGTCGGGCCGCCGTATGTGACGACCTCGAATAACGGCGAAACTGGACTTAGCACGGCCTGTGCCAAGTTGCGATTCGGCCGGCAATCACCGATGCTTGACGCCATGATCGAGCTGAAAACGCTGCAGGAACTATCGGATCGGCTGGCCGCCGCCCTGCCCCCGGGCCTCGACCGCGTGCGCGGCGAACTCAAGGACAACTTCCGTAGCATCCTGCAGGCCCGCCTCGCCGAACTGGATCTGGTAACCCGCGAGCAGTTCGACGTGCAACGCGCCTTGTTGCTCAAGTCCCGCAAACGGCTGGAAGAGCTGGAATCGCGGCTGGCGTCTCTTGAAGCGACATCAGCGGCAACTCCGTCCGCGCGCCCTCCGGCAACGCCAGATTCTCGCCAGGCCTGACCCGATCGCACCATGATGGTGCAGCCCCATTATGGGGCGCCGGTGTGCCGCGAACTCCCGTTTTTGGAACGGGTCACTACCCGTCGTGGTAGGCCTGTGCCAACATGGGACGCAAGACCATTCGTTTCTCGCGCATGGCCGTCCTTTGAATTGGCAAGGGCCTCATTGACGAGGGCCGTGATCGCACACTGGGAGTTCTTGCATGGATCTTGATCGCATTCGCGATTTCCTGAACAACGGCGCACGTGGCGCGTTTAACGCCAAGCCGCTGCGCGACCTGATTGCTGCCGGCGCCGGCGGCGGGCTGGTGTTAATGGGTGCAACCGCCCTGGCGCTGATCGTCGCCAACAGCCCGCTCTACGTGTTCTATGAGGTCTGGCTACAGACGCCGGTGGCTTTTCAGGTTGGCGCGCTGGCGGTCGACAAGCCGCTGCTGCTGTGGATTAACGACGGCTTGATGGCCATATTTTTCCTGCTCATCGGGCTCGAGCTCAAACGCGAGTTGCTGCATGGTGAGCTTTCCGACATGCGCCAGGTCATCCTGCCGGGTGTCGGCGCCATTGGCGGCATGGCCGTACCCGCATTGATCTACGTCGCCATGAACTGGGGCGACTCCATGGCCCTGCAGGGCTGGGCGATTCCTGCCGCGACCGATATTGCCTTTGCCTTAGGGATCTTGATGCTGCTGGGTGCGCGCATCCCTATCAGCGTCAAGCTGTTTCTGGTCACGCTGGCCATTTTTGATGACGTCGGCGCCATCATCATCATTGCGGTGTTCTACACCGACAATCTCTCGGGAGCGGCCTTTGCGGCCTCCATCCCCTGTTTCATCCTGCTCGCGGTACTCAACCGGATGAATGTGCAGCGTTCCGCGCCGTATATCCTGGTCGGTATCGCACTCTGGCTCGCCGCCCTCAAGTCCGGTGTGCACGCCACGCTGGCCGGCGTCATTCTGGCAGCGTTCATTCCCTCGACGATGCCCACCCGCGGCACCAACCGCAAATCGCATTCCCTGCTTGAGGACTGGGAACACGGCCTGCAAAACACGGTGGCATACATCATCGTCCCGGTCTTCGCCTTCGCCAATGCGGGGCTCGTGCTCAGCGGGCTGGGGATGGACGATCTGCTGCATCCCGTATCACTGGGCATCGCCGCAGGCTTGTTCGTAGGCAAGCAGGTCGGTGTCTTTGGCTTCTGCTGGGCGGCGATCCGTCTGGGCTGGACCCAGCGGCCCGATGACATGACCTGGGCTGCCATGTACGGCGCCGCCATTCTGAGCGGCATCGGCTTTACGATGAGTCTGTTTATCGGCGGGCTGGCCTTCTCCGGCGTGGCCGATCGTGGCTTTGATGAGCGGCTCGGGATTCTGGTGGGTTCGTTCTTTTCAGCGGTTGTCGGCTACTTCGTGTTGCGCAAGGCCTGTCCCGACCCCGTGAAAACCGCCAAGCCCGCCACCGCCGCTGCGACACCGCAAGCACCTTCTCAGGCGCCACCCGACTGATCACCCAGCCTCTGCTTTCAGCGTCTCCCCACAGGCGCCAATAAAAAAGCCACCGCGAAGGTGGCTTTTTTGTGTACCTCCACGAGGCCGCTTTCCGTGTTACTCCGCGCCGACGCCCGCGCCTTCCAGCATGGCGACCACGGCGCGACGCACTTCGTCGTCGTCCAACGGCGCTCCGCCGCGCGGCGGCATCCCACGAATGCCATTGATCGCATTGCTGACAAGCATGTCCAGCCCCGCCGCATCAAGACGCGCCTGCCATACATCGGTAGCGTCCAGCTTGGGCGCATTGAGGACGCCAGCCATATGACAACTTGCGCAGTTGGCCGAGACAATCTCCGCACCCGTACGCTCGCTGGCCGCCGCAGATGCCGCCGGCGCTTGTGCGGCCATCGCCACTTCGCTGGCGTCGGTATAGACCTGGCCGACCGGAGCTATGCGCTCCGAAATCTGCGCTCGAAGCATGGCCGGGTCACCATCGTCTGACGGCGCAATCACGTTGGCAATCAACACGATAATGAGCGTCAAGCCGATGATGAAGCCCATCACCAGACTGAACGCCGTGAAAAATACGCCGTCGTGACTGTGATCGACGTTGGCGGAGGGGGTATTTGACATAATCCGAATTCCTTAAAGCCGACGGCCGCTGCCTGCAAAACGCGCGAATTCTACCATCCCGCCCCGCCATGACGGTCAGCGACGGGGCCGGGCTCCGTCCGGCTCCGCGGCGACAAGGCGGGGGTTGTGTTGCCACTCCAGTGCATCCAGAGCGTCCTTGATCCGGCGCCGCGCCTGCACATACTCGGCCCGCGGCCGATTCGGCAGAATCGCCACGGGCTCCCCGTAGTACACATCGATGGTTGAAAACGGGCGGGGTATCCGCAGCCGGTCCCAGCTTGGCAGCGACCAGTAGCGCGAGGCCACCGCAAAATACGGGACGACCGGCACCCCGGCATGCTCCGCCACACTGACCACACCGGCCTTTACCTTGTAGAGCGGCCCGGTCGGCCCGTCCACCGTGACCGCCCCCGGATAGCCAGCACGAATGTCGGCGATGAGCGCGTCATGCGCCTCCATGCCTCCCTTGTCCCGCCCACGCTTGGCCGTGCTGCCGCGCGCCGGCCGGTGCTCGAAGTGCTCCACGACATAGGAGATAATGTCGCCATCGCGCGAGCGCGAAATCATCGTGCAAAAGTTGCGTCGACCGCTTTCGCCAAGAATCGTCGCCACCAGATTCTGGTGCCAGAAGGCCATGATGAAGCCGCCGCGCCGGCCATCTATCGCCGCGGGGAGATGGGCCTCCCCATGAATGCGATAGCGGCAACTGGAATGCAGCAGGCGAATCAACGCCAGCGCCAGGACCGCCCCCAGCCTTACCCCCAGCCGCTTCACGCCATCTCGCTCTCGGCCGGCGCCCGCATCGGCCGCCGCCAGTTCAGCGATTTCTCGATGGCCGCAATCATCATTGCCGCCACATCCTTGCCCGTTGCCGTTTCAATGCCTTCCAGGCCCGGCGACGAATTGACCTCCAGCAGCAAGGGGCCATTTTTGGACCGGATGATATCGACCCCCGCCACCTGCAGTCCGAGCACCTTCGCGGCCTTGATCGCCAGCCCGCGCTCCTCCGGGGTCGGCCGGATCAGCGATGCCGTGCCGCCCATGTGGATATTGGCCCGGAACTCACCCGGCGCAGCTTCACGCTGAATCGATGCCACCACCTTGCCGTCAATGACGAAACAACGGATGTCCTTGCCATCGGCTTCCTTGATGAACTGCTGCACCAGCAGATTGGCGCCGACGGCCTTGAACGCGTTGATCACCGATTCAGCCGCCTTGCGTGTCTCTGCCATCACCACACCGCGGCCCTGCGCGCCCTCCAGCAGCTTCACGATCAACGGCGCGCCCCCCACCATTTCGATCAGGTCCCCGGTATCCATTGGCGAGTTGGCAAAACCCGTGGTCGGAATGCTGATGCCCCTCTTCAAGAGCAATTGCAACGAATAGAGCTTGTCACGCGACTGTGAAATGGCCCGCGAGGTGTTCAGAGCCGACACCCCCATGCTTTCAAACTGCCGGGTTAGCGCACAGCCGTAGAAGGTCATGCTCGGCCGGATGCGCGGGATCACCGCATCGATTTTGTTAAGGATGGTGCCTCCCCGGTAGTGCGCTTCCGGGGACACCGCATCGAGCTTCATGTAGCACTGCTTGATGTCCAGAAAGAGCATGTCGTGGCCACGCTCCGTACCCGCCTCCATCAGCCGCTGATTGCTGTACAGGTCCGGGTTGCTGGCCAGCAGGCCGATCGTCAGCCCGCTTTTTTCGCCCTCCTGCTCCTTGTAATAGTCGTCGAGCTGCCCGGCCGAGAGCTGGCCATGCAGGAAACTCGCCGACGGATCCACCAGCATCCGGCCATTCATCGCCTCGCGCCCGAGCAGCATGCGATAGCCCATCGAATCCCGGTTCGCCAGCGTCAGCTCAATCGGCCAGGACGCCCCACCAAAACTGAGCGTGCTGCGAATCACATACCGCGTCTCGGTGTAACCGGATGAACTCTTGACTGCCCGTCGGTCGACGATGCGCGCTTCGCAGCGCAGAACCGCCTGCCGGCTGCCTTGCAGGGGGTGAATCTCAAAGCTGATCCAGGGCTCCCCCTCACGGCTGAACTTGTTCAGATTAAAGGCGTGGATAGATGAGGTCTTGGCACCGGAGTCGACCCGCGCCTTGATCGCCGGGATGCCCAGCTCCGGGAATGCACACCACTCTTCACTACCAATAATTGTTTTGTCGGTCATTCCTGTCGCTTTGGTCGAAACACCTCTCGAACATACCCCAAGCACGGACCCATTGCGGCCCCGGCCCGCTCAATCCGGCCTGACGAGCCGCCAGCCCAGTGTGGCACCGGCGTGAAAGGGGCGAATCCGCAGCGCACCGGCCGCGATCACCTCCGGCACCGTCCAGGCATGCCGCTCTAACGTGACCGTGCCTTCATTGAGCGGCAATCCATAGAAGCGGGGGCCGTGCTCGGAGGCAAAGCCCTCCAGCCGATCCAGCGCCCCCTCCTCATCGAACACCTTGGCGTAGCTTTCCAGCGCTACCGGCGCACTGAAGATCCCCGCACAGCCACAGGCGCTCTCCTTGTCCGCAATGGCATGCGGCGCCGTATCGGTGCCCAGGAAAAACTTCGGGCTACCCGAGGTGGCGGCCGCGCGCAGCGCCAGGCGATGGCTCTCCCGCTTGGCCACCGGCAAACAATAGTTGTGCGGACGAATACCCCCCACCAGCAGATCATTGCGGTTCAGCTCCAGGTGATGCGCCGTGATTGTCGCGGCGACCCGCGCATCGGCCGCGCGCACAAAATCCACCGCCTCGCGCGTCGTGATGTGCTCGAAGACCACTTTCAGTGCCGGGAACCGCGCCAGCGTCGGCGCAAGCACTCGCTCGATAAAGACGGCCTCGCGGTCGAAGATGTCGATCTCCGCGTCCACGACCTCGCCGTGCACAAGCAGCGGCATGCCAAGGCTCTGCATGGTCTCCAGCACCGCATCCAGGCGACGAATATCGGTCACGCCTCGAGACGAGTTGGTGGTCGCACCCGCCGGGTACAGTTTGCAGGCCGTAAATACCCCTTCCGCGTGGCCACGCGCGATCTCTGCCGGGTCGATCTCGTCGGTCAGATACGCCACCATCAGAGGCGTAAAACCCGCCCCAGCCGGCACGGCGGCGAGGATGCGGTCTCGATAGGCGCGCGCCGCGTCCACGGTCGACAGCGGCGGCGATAGATTCGGCATGATAATCGCGCGCGCAAACGGCCACGCCGTGTGCTTGGCGACCAACTCAAGCGTCGCACCATCACGCAGATGAACATGCCAATCGTCGGGCCGGCGCAAAACAAGCGTCGTGACAGTCGTATCAACCCGCATGGGCTTCCCAGGTTAGAGAATCAGCCCGAAAGTCTAGCGGGGCGCGACTGACCCGGCGCAAAGTCGCCACAAACACCCGGGTGAGAATACCCGCTACGCTAAAGCCTGAGCTTAAGGCCTCACGAACCCAGTGGCTCCCAAACTCCCCTGTTTGCGGTTCGCGTCAGCCACCGAACACCGCAAAACTCAACCAGAGGTAAATACCGTAGCCGGCCAGCAGCACGCCCCCCTCCGCGCGGCTCAGGCGGCGCCCGGAGTACAGAAACAAGAGCAACAGCACCGATGTTCCCAGCATGACCCATTGATCAAACTGCAAAATTCTTGCGTGAACCGGAAGCGGCTGAAGCAAAGCAGACACACCAAGAATGCCCAGCAAATTAAAAATATTACTGCCAAGTATGTTGCCGACAGCCACGTCTGCGTGCCGCCGAATCGCTGAAATGACCGATATGGACAGCTCGGGCAAGGAGGTGCCCACGGCTACCAGCGTCAGGCCAATCACGGCCTCTGGCACACCAAAGTGCTCGGCAATGCCAATGGCCCCCATCAGGAGAACTTGTGATCCGGCGATGAGCAGCAGCAGGCCAAAAATCACCGCGGCCGCCGTCCACAACGCCGACTTTGGCAGGGAGGAAAGCGCTTCTGATTCCGCCTGGTGTACTTCACCTGAGGGCGCGGCGTGGAATTTCTCGCTCCAGTACGCCCACACCAGGTAAGCGCCCAGAGCAGTCAGGAATATCGCAGCGTCGGCGCGCCCCAGCGCACTTCCGCCAACCAAAGCGAGGAACAACACACTTGCAGCGACCACCGTGACCGCATCCCGCCGCAACGCCAGAGGCCTCACCGCCAATGGTGAAATCACCGCACAAATGCCGAGAATGAGCAGGATATTTCCGATATTGCTACCCACAACGTTGCCAATGGCAATGTCAGGCTGCCCTTCCATTGCCGCATTGACGGAGACCACCAATTCCGGAGCCGAGGTACCAAAGCCGACGATAACGAGACCGCTGAGTAGCGGTGATACACCCAGTCGCTGTGCCGCAGCCAGCGAGCCACGAATCAGTGCCTCACCCCCCATGGTGAGCAAGGCGATTCCAAGAAAGAGAAAGAGAATGTTCAACATGTTCTGCGTGCAGCTCCTGCAGGGTTCGGCGCCCCGATTGAATGCCTAACGCTTGAGATCAGCGGCGCTTGAGGCGACAACCGTTATCGCGGGAAAAATAGTGGGCCGCGGTTCCGATGCCCGTTGTAACATGCCACTGGGCGACAAACATCGACGAACATACGGCACGCGCCATCACGCCGGCCCCTTGGGGAACCATGGAAAAAACATACTCGTGGTTTCTTGGTACCGCTTGTACTCGGGACGCTTACGTACCGAGTAATACTCAGCCGGAATCGCGCCCGTGAGATAGACCAGTGTGATGTACATCATTACTGATGCGGTTGCCCCACCCGCCCCGAGAACAATCCAGACAAAGGTCGACTCCGCTTGCTCAAGGGCCATCCATGAGGGGACTGCTGCAATAACAAGGCCCGACCACACTAGCCATTCAGAGAAATAATTGGGGTGCCGACTGTATCGCCATAACCCAACGTTACACACACCACCCTTATTTCTGGAAATGAACTTCAGTTTCTGAAGGTCGGCTGTTGATTCCAGGCCGTAAGCCAATAACCACATACCGAGTCCTGCAACCTCCCAACCGTGAAATCCAGGCTGGCCGTTCACCGCAATCAAAAAACCCGGCAAAGCGAGAACTGATGCGTTCGCAAATCCTTGGGCAAGAATTTCCGCAAGCATGTGAAAGCGAGCCGCCCCCTCCCCGTCATTTGCGAGTTGCAAACGACGGTATTGATAACGTGGAAACTCGGTTCTCACAATCACGCCGGTTGACCTGGCCATAGCCAATGCACCAACGCCCATTCTCAGACCGATGAGCATGTAAATACCGGCCACACAGAGTCTGCGGACCATATCCCCATCGCCGAGCACCGCGATCTGCAGCCCAATCAAAGCCACACCGAAGGGCCATGCGATATCGACGAATGACATGCGACCGGTTTTGAGGAATGGAATACACGCGACAAATACGAACAGGACGAGCTGCACCACGCCATTGATCAACAGCATGTTTGCCAGCGTCTCGTCAGCCGCTAGAAGCCCAACAGACCACACCACAAAGAACGTGGCGCACAACACCGGCCCAAAATTCATCATGACTCCTCCCCCTGAACCCACTGATTTCCCTTGCCGGCCAACACTTAACCCGACCAATTTGAGGCAACGCGTGCTGTTGCAGCAGCAAAAGTGCTTGGCGGGTCACAGGTCACCTGCAGCGGCATGTTAGGTGACCGACGCACTGATGGCGCTTGACTATGCACCGAACTCAGAACCCCAGAAACAACATATCGAGTGCTGCAGATATGTCGTCTTGGTGAGACGCCAGACTGCCGACCTTTGTTCTAAGTTCGCCGTCTGAAATCGCAGCCATAAACTGCGTTGCCACAATGAGTTCGCTGCCACCGAGCGTAACCACTGGGTTAAGTCGTTGGGCCGGTTTGGGGGCTTTAGACCGAGGAAGCAGCGGAATGACCATACGAGTATTCAAGCCACTCAGAAGATCTGACTGCACATCTACTAAGAAGCCCGCCCCACCAGAGTATTCAAAGACGTCAAACCGCGCCATTAGAATTTTCTGTGCCGGGCAAGAGGCAGGCCATTTGCCTCGACGTAAGCATTTGAGCTTTCAAGTGCCGCTGCATTGTCCTGAAGCCAGCGCTGTTCTTTGCAACGCTTCACGGCCTCTGCAATGCCCGACTCAGCAGACCGAGAGACGTTGATACCTAGCGTTTTCGCTTCACTGAGCAGAGCGCTATCCAAGGACAAGTTTGTAGGGCGCCGTATGGGCTTGGCTACTTCACCGCTGGGCATGGCTCGCACTCGGAAAAACGAAGAACACCGTCAATATATGCGCATTTATCATGCGCATCAACGTTGGCATCTGCACCTCGCCGAGCCAAGTCACCTAACACCTGAGTTCAGCGGCGTTTAACAAGCAGGCGCGCTCTGCGCGGAGCGCAGGTTGGGCCTGATTGAAAAATATCCGCTGCAGCGAATTGTTATGTTTCAACACGACTGAAATCCCGAACACCCTTGCGCCAATAGTAAAGCGCAAAACCCGTTGCCAGTATTGGCACGGCCACGCCGAATTCATCGGCAAACCAAACCGTAGATTCATTCGCCTCCGTCAAGGGTGTAAAGAACTTCTGAAGAAATACGTTGTGGCTCATGTGAAACGTTACTGCCGGCCACAGACTGTTTGTTTTGTAACGAAAATACGCCATTACAACGGACATTGATGTAAGGCAGATCGTAAATATCCCGAGCTGGAATAGCAGCGGGGTTTCCGAATTACCATAGAAACCCAAAAACATGAGTGGCCAATGAAACATTGACCAGAGTACGCCGCTAAGAATTGCTACGTGAGAGAAGCTGAGATTCTTGGATAACGCCGGCACCAAGAGCCCGCGCCAACCCACCTCTTCACCCAGGACACCTGGCAGAAGTAGTACGAAGCTCACAGTCGCGGTGAGAACCAATCGCAATGCAATGATGGATTCATCTGACCACGACTCCAGCATGTAGCCGCTTCGTATCTGCTCCACAGCGCTGCTGTCATACCAACCGCCG
>JBDNBC010000084.1:0-3977 GCA_039768115.1 Oceanococcaceae bacterium | reverse complement strand
GTCGAAATTGCCACCCTGGAGTGGGTCGACTGGTTTAACAACCGTCGCATCATGGAGTCCATTGGCCACATCACGCCGGTGGAACATGAGGCGGCATATTACGAGCAGAAAAACGGTCAGGCGCTCGCCGCCTGACTCAAACCAATCAGTCTACGGGACAACCGGGGCGGTTCAATATTGATCTTCAGAAGGTAGACCACTCGGGGGTAGGTGTGCCCACCGGTTACGGATTGATTGGGTCTCTTTAAGCCAGTTGCGAGTTTCTGGAGGGAAGCTGTGAATTCTGGAGAGCTCGTACCAATTTCGATCGACGATTCGAAGCAGCCCAGCCAGATCTAATTCGTTAAGGGAAGTCATTCCTCGCTGCGCTACAAGGCGTTGCTGCTGAAAGGTAAACTCGTTGACGACGAGTACGTTCCACCAGTCGTCTTGGATGGATGGCAGCTTTGCGGTCAAGAAGCGGTTGAGCTCCCTGCCAAGGGTGTTCAGTTCTTGGTGCATCGTGTGGCCTCTCCTCCTTCTTTGTTATGTGATGCGTCGAATGCGGCCAATTGGCCCTACTCGTCGGGGTCAGGAATGTACTCAACGATTTCACCAATGCCGCACGCGAAATATTTGCAGAGCCGGTTCAGATTGTCGGTGCCAGTGTTATAGCCAGGCTCATTGGCGATCTTGGACAAGGTTGCCCGGTGGATGCCGGACTCCCTTGCCACCTCGTTGATGGTGATGACGCGTCGCTCCTGGAATTCCTTCTCTGCGAGCCGCTCCTTGAACCTGAACCTGATCACCCTTGGCGCTCCGGTCGTGTCTGCGCGACAGTGGGTGTTGCAGATCGACGCATGTTCGACAAAATGGCTATCAAGTGTCGTGTAGACGCGACGCCCGATAGGTTTGAACAACACATGCGAGGTTATCAGATGGAAAGTAATGCAGTCACCTACCTTACGACGGACGAGCTTGCTAGCCGTATCAAGTACGAGGCTCGGACGATCCGCACTCGGCTGAAGGACAGTGTCCTGATCGAGGGCACCCACTACATCCGCCCCTTTGGCGGCCGCAAGATCCTGTACCTGTGGGAAGCGATCGAGCGGGACATGGCCAAGGTGGCCAATGAGGATTCGATTGGGATCACCATCCCGATGGCGTCAGGAGGTGTCTGCCATGGCTAGCATTTCCGAACGCGGCGGGCTCCTGTACTTCGATTTTCGCGTGAGCGGTGAACGCTGCCGCGAGTACACCAAGCTCAAAGATACGCCGGCCAACCGCAAGAAGATGCAGAAGGTGCTGGATCGCATCGAAACCGCGATGCTGGAAGGCACGTTACGCTACGAGCAGTTCTTCCCGCAGAGCCGCAAGGCGAAGAAGTTTGCGACGGTGCTGGAGCCGATGCCCCAGTCTGCGCTTGCGGCAGCGACGGCCAATGTCGCCAATGATGATTCACTGCCCACATTTGATGAGGTGGCGCGTCGCTGGCAGGAGCAGAAGGCCCCGGAGTGGCGGCGGACCTACCGCAATTCCGTGCAGTGCATCCTGGCCATGCATCTGCTGCCGGCTTTCGAAGCGCTTCCGGTGGATCAGGTGGATCGCAATGCGGTGCTGAACTTCCGCAAGGCGTTGACTGAGCGCCGCCCGCGGACCGACAAAGAGGGCGAGGGGCCGCGCCTGCGTCCGGCGACGGTGAACCGGATCATGGGCATTCTGCGGATGATTCTGGAGGAGGCGTCGCTGACCTACGGGATCACCAACCCCTGTCGGGCGATCAAGCGGCTGAAGAATCCGCGGACGGACATCGAACCGTTCACGCTGGAAGAGGTGCGCGCGTTGATCACGGCCGTGCGGCCGGATTACCGGCCTTATCTCACCTTGCGGTTCTTCACGGGGCTGCGGACCGGTGAGGTGCATGGCCTGGCCTGGAAGCACATCGATTTCACCCGTAGCCAGATTCTGGTGCGGCAGACCTACACGCAGGGGGCGATGGATTCGACCAAGACGGATAGCTCGCGGCGGGAAGTGTCGATGAGTGCTCCGGTGCGGGAGGCCCTGATGGCGATGCGCCCGGACGGATTTGATGCCGAGCCGCAGGCATTCGCTGACCGCTTGGTGTTCGCGACGAAGAACGGCAAGCCCATTGAGAATCGCAACTTCATTTACCGCGTGTGGAACCCGCTGTTGCGGCGGGTGGGTTTGCGGGAGCGCCGCCCGTATCAGATGCGCCACACGGCCGCGACGCTGTGGCTCGCTGCAGGAGAGGCACCGGAATGGATCGCTCGTCAACTCGGCCACTCCACCACGGAAATGCTCTTTCGCGTGTATTCGCGTTATGTCCCCAATTTGACGCGCCAGGACGGCAGCGCCTTCGACAACCTGCTGACTGCTGCCATGAATGACGGCGTCCGCGCGGAGAAATCTCATGCTGCATGAATCCGCTCATCCCTCCCTGGATGTGATCTGCGAATCTATTCGTCAGGTCCGCCATTCGCGCGAGCTGTGCCGGCTGGCTGATGCCCTGGTCTACAGCCTCAACATTGCCCACGGCTCGGCGCTGGTGCCTTATCTCGCTCCCGGACGTGCAGGGACCAACCGCGATGCCGTAGTCGAATGGCTCCGCGCGGAACTCGATGCCCCGTCACTTGAGCTCTCGCAAGCCTGCGTACAGGTCCTGCTACCCAAGCTGCATCGGCACCTGGAGAAAAGTCTGGAGGCGGCAAACGATGCGTATTTCTGAGATTGCCAACATGCCTGGCGAGGGCATGCCGTTTACGGCCTCCATCGTTGAGACGCGGGCAGGGCAGTGGACGGAGGGGTGGTTGCAGGCGCCGGTCGTCCGGGTAGAGGATTGCTCGGGGCGTGCGGGGTTGCTGTTGCCGCGCATGCTGGAGCATCGTCTTCCCGAGCTGGTCAGTGGCGCCGTCATTGCCGGAACGGCGGACTTCGTCCACTACGGCTGGGGTCTCGGCGGCTGGCTGCGGCAGTGGCAGGTGATGGAAGCGTGCACTGTCCCCAACATCATGGCCGTCCAGCCGGTCAGTCGCTGCCCGGACGGTGCGCGCGCCGCACTGCTTGATCTGTCCAACGCCATCGACGCCCTTCAAACGGCAGCGGTTCGCGACGCCGTAAACGGGATGTTGATGACCGTATTGCCCGAGCTGCTAACAGCCGGTGCCAGCTATCAGTACCACCATGCCGGGGCCGGCGGTCTGCTGGAACATACGGTTGAGACCGCCTTGTTGGCGCGTGACGAAGCCCGAGAGTGCTTCCCGGCAGAGCCTTGGCGTGTTGATACCGTGTTTCTGCTGGCCTTGATGCATGACATCGCCAAGGCGCATGTGCAACGCGCTGATGCGGGCAATCCCGTCATTAAAAGTGCCCACCATGAGATTGGCAGCATGGCGCTTGCGGCGCCCGTGCTGATGCGTCTGGGCGATGCTCACCCTCAGGCCGGGAGGCTCGCCGGCACCGTGCTGCGATGGATGCTTAAGGGCAAGTTGTACATGCCGGACTTTGCCTGTCCTGAGGGCGAAATCATTCGTATGGCTGACCAGACCAGCGTGCGCCGCGATCGCTGCCGGCGGCCCGCACTTGTTTCCGCCAACGATGATCACTTTGCCATCGCGGTGAACAACGCATGAGCATTCGGAATTCGGAACCAATGGGAACCGTTCCGAACGGTTCCAAACCCGGTCGGCCGCCTCATCTCACCGATAGCGAGCTGGATGCCTGTGTCGCGGAGCTAACCGCGGTCAGCCGACGACTACCCACCCTGGATGAAATCATTTCCGCGAGTGGCGGTTGCCAGCGGGCAAGGGCGGTCGCGGCCCGGCGGCGTCAGGCCCAAAGTGTCACCAACGCCGTCGTCGATGACCATCTCGTCATCCCTGACCATATTCATCAGCGCCACTTGGTGCTTCTGCGCGAGTGGGTGCGCCTGGCCCGCGAGAGCATTGCTCCGTGGGTGCAGAATGTCGTTGATGCGGGCC